>CACZNU010000153.1 GCA_902782615.1 Oscillospiraceae bacterium
ATCTTCTCGGTGAGCTTCTTCTTCTGGTTGATACGGGTGCGCTCGGCGGTCTCCCTGCTGCGCTTGTTCACCAGCACCTGGGCGGCGATCTTCTCCGCCGCCTCGTGGTTCTCGATGAAATAGACCTCCAGCTGGCTGCGGAGGAACTCGCTCATGGCGTCCTGGACGAACTTGTTGGTGATGGCCTTCTTGGTCTGGTTTTCGTAGCTGGTCTGGGTGGAGAAGTTGTTGCTCACCAGCACCAGGCAGTCCTGGACGTCGGCAAAGGTGATCTTGGCCTCGGACTTGAGGTACTTATTGTTCTCCCGCAGGTACTTGTCGATGGCCGCCACGAAGGCCAGGCGGGTGGCTTTCTCCGGGGAGCCGCCGTGCTCGAGAAAGCTGGAGTTGTGGTAGTGCTCGCACACCGCCACCCGGTTGGAAAAGCAGCAGGCCACGCTGAGCCGGACCTTGTACTCCGGCTTGTCCGCGCGGTCCCGGCCCCGGCGCTCCGTCTCCCAGTACACCGGCTCGGTGAGGGCGTCCTCCCCCGCCAGCTCGGCAATGTAGTCCCGGATGCCGTTCTCATAGAGGAAGTCCTCCGTCTCGAATTTCCCGGCGGCTGTCTCGTTGCGCAGCCGGAAGGTGACGCCGGCGTTGACCACGGCCTGCCGTTTCATCACGTCCCGGTAGTACTCCACGGGGATGTTGATGTCGGTGAACACGTCCAGATCCGGCAGCCACCGGATGGTGGTGCCGGTGCGCTTTTTGTTGGCGGTCAGGGGCGTCTTTTCCAGCCCGCCCACAATCTCGCCCCGCTCAAAGTGGAGGCGGTACTCGGTGGCCTCCCGCCAGACGGTCACGTCCATGTACCGGGAGGCGTACTGGGTGGCGCAGGAGCCCAGACCGTTGAGGCCCAGAGAGAATTCGTAGTTTTCGCTGCTCTCATTGTCGTACTTGCCGCCGGCGTACAGCTCGCAGAACACCAGCTCCCAGTTGTAGCGCCCCTCCTTCTCGTTCCAGTCCACGGGGCAGCCCCGGCCCTGGTCCTCCACCTGGATGGATTTGTCCAGAAACCGGGTCACGGTGATGAGCCGTCCGTGTCCGGTGCGGGCCTCGTCGATGGAGTTGGAGAGGATCTCAAAGACGGCGTGCTCGCAGCCCTCCAGCCCGTCGGAGCCGAAGATGACGCCGGGGCGCTTCCGGACCCGGTCCGCGCCCTTCAGACTGGAGATGCTCTCGTTGTCGTATACGTTTTTCTTTGCCATATGATTCTCGTGTTCCTTTCGCCCGGCCCGGGGCCGGTGAAATTGCGCATATTTTTTCATCAGCGGTGAGATAGCCGCAAGGCGACCATTTCACCAAATACATATTCTATAATATTTTTTCGCATCTGGCAAGTGCCCATCTGCCACGGTGCAACCGGGATTGACAAAAAGGATGCAAAGGCAAAAAATAATTCCCGGTTACCGCAAAAAATAACAAAGGTTGCAACCGGTAACAAACCTTGTTACCACATAGTTTTTCACACTTTCCACCAAAATTTCCACAACCGTTATGTCAACGGGGAAACTGCCCGAAAACTTCCCATAATCCGCCCGTTACCATAAAAAACAGGGGCGAAAAGCGCCCCTGTTTTTCTTCTGCGGCGGACAAATGTCTCCTAACCGCGCATTATTCCTGCCGGATCTGCCGAATAATTTGGGCAAAACGGGCCCGGTCGTAGATCACCGGCACGGGATAGGCGGGGTTGGCCTCGGCGTCGGCCCAGGCGGTCATCCGGGGGATGTCCTCCTCCCGGATGCAGGAAAAGCCCCGGGGGATGCCCAGTTTTTCGTTCATGGCGAAGATGGCGTCCACAAAGCCGGCGGCCCCGCCCCGGATGCCCGCGCACTGGGCCAGACGGCTGAGCCGGGGCGTCACCGCCGCGCCGTAGTCCCGGAGGACCACCGGCAGCAGCACCGCGTTGGCCAGGCCGTGGCCCACGCCGTACAGGCCGCCCAGGGTGTGGGCAATGGCGTGTACGTTGCCCACCCCGGCCCGGGTGAAGGCGCAGCCAGCGTGGAAGGAGGCGGTCAGCAGCTTCTCCCGGGCCTCCAGATCCGCCCCGTTCTCGCAGGCAATGGGGAGATAGCGGAAGATGTCCGCCGCCGCCGCCTCCGCCAGACGGCGTGTCTGGTTGGTGTTGTAAAACCGGTTGCAGTAGGCCTCCACCGCGTGGGTCAGGGCGTCCATGCCGGTCTGGGCGGTGATGTCTGGCGGCAGGGAGACGGTGAGGGCGGGGTCCAGGATGGCGTACCGGGGGATAAGATGGAGGTCGCCCAGGGCGTACTTGTGGTGGTCCGCTCCGGTGACCACGGCGGCCATGGTGGTCTCCGAGCCGGTGCCGGCGGTGGTGGGCACGGCGATAAAGGGCGGGATGGTCCGTCCCACCTTCATGAGCCCGCCCATCTGGGCCACGGTCCTGTCCGGCCGGGCGATCCGGGCCGCGGCGGCCTTGGCGGCGTCCATGGGGGACCCGCCGCCGATGGCCACGAAGCCGTCGCAGCCGGAGCGGCGGTAGAGGGCGGCGACGGCCTCCACCGTCTCCACCGGCGGATTGGCGGGCACGTCGGAGAAGGTGACGTACTCCCCCAGCCCTTCCGCCACGGCGGCAAAAGACGGGTCGGCCAGCTGGCGGCGGCTGGCCACGATCAGGGGCTTTTTCACCCCGGCCTCACGGAGCAGCGCCGGAAGGCGCCGGAGGCTCCCCGGCCCGGTGATACACACCGGCCTTGGCCAGCGGAGGAATCGCCCGCCCAGCCCCACGGCGGCCTGCTGCGCCCGGCAGAGGATGGTTTTCGCGGTCATAGGGGAAAAACTCCTTTCTTTCCCGGAGGGTGAAAAAGGGGGCCGGTGACCCGGCCCCCTGAAGTATGGCGATATTTACTCGGCAACGATCAGGCCGTAGCCGCCGTTGTTGCGCTGATAGACCACGCAGATCTTCTCCGTATCCTTGTTGCGGAAGAGATAGAAATTGTGATCCAGCAGGTTCATCTGCAAGATGGCCTCGTCGATGGACATGGGCTCCACGGCAAAGCTCTTGGTACGCACCACGTTGAACTCCACGTCCTCCGCCACGTCGAACTCGGCGGGAACGGTGGGGGTCAGGGCCTCGGCCCGCAGATTCTTGGCCAGACGGGTCTTGTTCTTGCGGATGCGGCGGTCGATAAAGCTGACGGCGGCGTCAATGGCGCCCCGCATATCGCCGTCGGGATCCTCCGTCTGAGCCCGGAACAGCGTGCCGTTGGCCGCGCGGATGGTCAGCTCCACCACACAGCGGTTTTTCTTCTCCACGGCGAAGGTCACAAATGCGTCCGCCTCCTGGGCAAAGAAGCGATCCAGCTTGCTGATCTTCTTCTCTGCGTATTCCTTGATGGAATCGTTGAGGCTGATTTTCTTGCAGGTAAATGTGAACTTCATGGTGTTGGCTCCTTTCGTTTGTCCGGTACGGTCAAGGCAAGGGTCGGGGAGGGGTATCCCCTTATCCTTATATGGAGTATAACACACTAACACGCAAAAGAAAAGGGGTGCCTTACGATTTGTGCATTCTGACAAAATTTCGGCAGGAGAGGGCAAATCCGCACCATTCGACAAAAGAAGCCCCTATGCGGCAAAGTCTCCTATTTACAAAGGGCCGTCCGGGGAGTACCCTATTATCGGAAGCTTTCCAATATCCCACCCGCTTGGGCCGCTCTGTGACGCAGGGCGGCTCCTTTTTATATGCCGGTTTTGTTCTTGCGGTTTCGGGCAAATATGGTATACTGATAAAAAACCGAGACAATCCCACCGCCAAAGGAGGGCCCCCATGAAGAAGATGACGTTTCTGGAGCGCCGCTACCGGCGCAAACATCTGGACTGCGTGCGCCACACCACCCTGGATCCCAAGGGCCCCGGCGTGGTGCGCCTGCACCTGATCCCGCCCAAATCCCAGGAGCCGGCGGCGCCGTTTCTGCTGCTCATCAACGGCGCCCGGCTGATCCCGCTGAATCTCAGCTGGGCGGTGCTGCTGGCCAACTTCATGGACCAGCTCCAGCCCTATGCCGGCCGGGAGATCGGCCGGGAGGACTGGCAGGCCATGATGGACCGGGCCGTGTCCGTCACCCGGCGCACCTATCCCGGCACCGGGCGCAAGAGGCTGGCGGAGGATCTCCGGCTGATGCTGGACTCTCTGGTCTCCATCGCCCGCGGCGGCGAGCCGGCGGCGGAGGTGGCGGCCCTGAGCCTGGGGGAATACGCCCCGGAGATGACGGCGCCCCACCGGATGGATCTGATGGTCAGCGCCATGACGAAAAACGGCGCCTGGCACTGCAACCAGAAGTGTCTCCACTGCTACGCGGCGGGCCAGCCCGTGGGCGAGACCGCCGAGCTGACCGGCGAGCAGTGGAAGGACGTGCTGGCTCGTTTGCGCCGGGCCAACGTGCCCCAGGTGACCTTCACCGGCGGCGAGCCCACCCTGCGCCCCGACCTGGTGGAGCTGGTGGAGGCGGCCCAGTGGTTCGTCACCCGGCTGAACACCAACGGTCTGCTGCTGACGCCGGAGCTGTGCCGGGGTCTGTATGCCGCCAGTCTGGACAGCGTCCAGGTGACCCTCTACGCCGCCAATGCCGCCGCCCACAACGCCCTGGTGGGCACGGACGGCTTTGACCGGACGGTGCAGGGCATCCGCAACGCGGTGGCGGCGGGACTGATCGTGTCCGTCAACACGCCCCTTTGCTCCCTGAATACCGACTACGCCGACACGCTGGAATTTGCCAGCTCTCTGGGCGTGCGGTACGCCACCTGCTCCGGTCTCATCCCCTCCGGCGCCGCCGAGGGCGTCGAGAGCAAGGCCACGGCCCTGACAACCGAGGAGCTGACGGCGGTGCTGGGCCGGGCCTCCAAAAAGGCCTACGAGCTGGGCATGGAGCTGGACTTCACCTCCCCCGGCTGGCTGGATGAGGCCACGTTGCGCAGTATGGATCTGACCCTGATCCCCAGCTGCGGCGCCTGCCTTTCCAACATGGCGGTGGCGCCGGACGGCACCGTGGTGCCCTGCCAGAGCTGGCTGGGCGGCGTCACCCTGGGCAACGTCCTCACCGACGAATGGGAGACCATCTGGAACAGCGACAAGTGCCGCCGGATCCGCGCTGAGAGCGCCAAGATGGAGCATATCTGCCAGCTCCGCCGGGGCAACAAGGGAGGGTGCTGACATGAAGAAGAGAATTTCCGCCGTGGTGACGGCTCTCCTGGTGTGCCTGCTGCTTCTGCCGGCCACCGTCCGCACCGCCTACGCCAAGGACTACGACGAGATCGTGAGCTACGACATCACCGTCCAGCCCAACACCGAGGACGGCAGCCTGCTCTTCGTCGCCTCCTTCGACTGGAAGGCGCTGGAGGAGCTGCCCTACGGCCAGGAGCTGAAGATCGGCGTGCCCAACGGCTCCATCCGGGAGGAAAAAGCCCTCACCGACAACATCGAGCGGCTGGACTTTGACAACAGCTATATGTACGTCTACCTCACCCAGAAGTACAAGAGCGGCGAGACCTTCCATTTCGCCTACTCCTGGGTCCAGGAGTATATGTACACCTTGGGGAGCGACGGCTCCGTCACCTACGACTACACCCCCGGCTGGTTTGACGAGGCCCGGGTGGACCACATGACCCTCACCTGGCAGGACCCGACGGGCCTCAGCGGCAGCGCCAACTGGTATGCCGACGACGAATCCCGCTGGACGGTGGAGAACGGCGTGCTGGTGGGCGCCGACCTGCCCCACGGCTCCCAGGTGCACTTGACGGCCACCTATCCCTCCTGGCCCACGGAGCTGAGCTGGGAGAACAGCAGTGAGAATTACCCCGATGACGACTGGAGCGACTGGGGCGGCGCCGACCACTACGAGAATGACGGCGCCGAGATCTTCGCCATGATGGTGATGGTCTTCGTGGTGGTGATGGTGATCGTGTTCATCGTGGCGCTCAGCCGGGACCACTACGCCGGCGGCTTCGGCACCCACTATGTGTTCGTCAACCACCTGTGGTATCCCGCCGGACCGGACGGCAAGCCCCGCCCCGGCAGTGTGGGCACGCCCCACAAGCCCAAGCCTCCGGTGACCCACCACAGCAGCGGAGGCTTCGGCGGCGGCAAGCATGGCGGAGGTGGTTTTGGCGGCAGCGGCTTCGGCGGCGGCAGCCACTGTGCCTGCGCCAGCAGCTGCGCCTGTGCCTGCGCCTGCGCCTGTGCCGGCGGCGGACGGGCCGGCTGCAGCGCCAAGAACCTCTACGGC
>CACZNU010000154.1 GCA_902782615.1 Oscillospiraceae bacterium
CTTCTGCTCCTCCGGCGTGCCGGCCACGGCCATGTTCATCATGTTGGCAATCTCGCAGATCGCCTCCGTCCGCTTCTCCCAGCTGGGTTCAAAGATCCGCATCACCTGGAACAGATTGGCGCATACAGCGGCGATCTGACGATTGACCTGCGTGTAGGCCTCCTCCTCGGTGATGAGCTTGCCCCAGGCTGTCTTGAAACATTTCGCGGTATCAAGTCTTTCCTTGAGCATAACATCCTCCTTCTGCTGTTTTTACGGTTTCCATGCTACCAGTATACAGAGGTGGATCCGGTTTGCCTACTCTGCAAACCATAGGTTCTTTTTTGCCGCAGACCGTCGGAAATGACGGTCTGTATCCCCTCCATTTCCGTCATTTCCCCATTCTAACCGGCTTCAGACCGATATTATTCATGGCTGTTTCTTGACAGGATCCGTCAGGCGCGGTATAGTAACGAAAATGGGGGGATTTGAGATGAAGCTCAACGCGGATATAATCTACCACAACCTGAAGGAAGTTCTGAACGTCGAGATCCACGGGATGTGCGAGACCGGCTTGTCCCTCTACCGACCCGAATTCTATTTGGACAGGACGTCCCGTTTTCTCGAGAACCACGTCTACGTCTGCAGCGCGGACCATCTGCCGGATGCTCCCGTAATTGAGGACAACGTCCTCCTGATCTGTCTGGGCGAAGCGCCGCAGCTGGAGTTTTTTGCGCGCCACTGCGGCATCTTGTCCGTATCCGGTCGGGAGGATATCTTCCGGGTCTTCAATATCGTCCAGAGCATCTTCAACAAATACGAAGCCTGGGAGGCGGAGCTCAGTCAGATCCTCCGCCGAAACGCCTCTTTGCAGGAGTTGCTGGAGAGCAGCCGGAGGATCTTCGACAACCCCATGCTGCTCATTGGCGCGGATTTCAGCTATCTGGCGTATACGGAGGACGATTATCTGCAGAATAAGCTGGGGATCCGGCTGGACGGTCCAACCTTCGACCCGGATCTGATGGATGCTTTTTTGTCCCTTCACGAGCTGGCGACCGATATCAAGGAACCGTTGCTGTTGTCTCTGATGGGGAGAAACACCCTCTCGGTCAACCTCTTTGACGTGGATGATTTTCTGGGCTGCATCACGGTGTTCGGGGAATACCGGGAATTTCGCTCCTCCGATATCCAACTGTGCCAGTTCTTCGCAGAGAACATCCGCCAGGCCTTTCTTCTCAAGCCCCATCTGGCCGGTGACCGCTCCGCTCTGCGCAATTCTCTTCTGCACGTCATCAGCGGCCAGCCCCTCACCCAGGAGCAGCGCGGTGTCATACGGCGGCATGCCGACTGCGGCACGGCGGTATGCGCCGTCTTTCGCCCCGCGGCGGATACCCGCCCCCTGCCCAGCGGCTATGTCTCCTCCCTGATCGAGCAGCAGTTTAAGGACTCCCTCGCCTTTGAGTATGACGGTGCGGTGACGGCCGTCATTCCCGCGGAGGACGCCGGAGAGCAGCTGATGTCTCTCCTCCGGAAGCTTCGGCTGGTCTGCGGCATATCCCGCCCTTATACAGACCTTTATGAGTCCGCCTACGCCTATTTTCAGGCGTCGTCCGCCTTGAACACCGGTACCGGAATCGATCCGGACGGCAGCGCCTATCGCTTTGAGGACTATATCCTCCCCCTCCTGATTCGCAACGCCACTGCCGACATCCCCGCCAGATACTTCTATACCGGGGGTTTGTCCCGTCTGGCGGCCCATGACAGTTCCTCGCCGGTCTCCTATATCGACACACTGCGGGTTTATCTGGACTGCAACATGTCCATCGCCGAGACGGCGCGTCAGATGCATCTTCATCGTTCCAGCCTCATCGACCGGTTGGAGCGGATCACGCAGATTCTGGACTGCGATCTGACGGACCCCGGCACTCGCCTGACCCTGCAGATCGTCCTGTTTGCGGACATACTGTCAGATCCGGAATGATCGTAACCTGCGAAATCTGTAAATTGTCCCCATCTTCCATAATATCCGGTTTCCTGCCGGACTCCAGCGCGCACTTCTTTTTGTGGGATCACGTGATGCAAAAAAGAGGCCTTCGGAAGCGATCACTTCCGAAGGCCTCTTTTTACCCTCTCAAATCGTGCGGGGTATTTCAAATATGCAGCGTCAAATTCACCCCCGTGATCCCCACGTAGGCGCCTTTTGCCGCCTGGGGAGAATCCGGGTGGCAGATCATCCACTTGTTCTTCATCCACTAAGCTGTTTTTCTCCATATATCATACCAAAACCATGTGGATTTCGTCAACTGCGCCGTCATATAATGTAAATCATTTGGCAGCCACCGGTCAGCTCTGAACAGCGGGTGCCGCTTATCGGCTTCTCAATCCCACCGCTCATTATCCGGAATTCCATGGCTGTTTTCCCTCCCCTGCACTCCCAAGGCTGGATTTTTCCGTATCTTCATTGTATGCCGCGTCGATGGTGGTCGATTGGTGATAATACAGTGGCAGACCGCCAACCGATAATTCCAGATACGCCAAAAGGCGCCCCACCGGGACAGTGGGGCGCCTTTTCTGACAAATATGGCAGCCTGTTATGACTCGTTGACCAGCTTGCCGGTAATCTGCTCCGGCACCAGGGCGAACATCAGCGTACTGGGGCCGGAATGGATGATCTCATGCTCGATATACGCCTCGTCATCGGTGAATTTCCGGCTCAGGCGGCGGGCGATCTCATACACCTTCTCCCGATCCTCCACGATCTCAATGTGGCCGAATACGATGACGCTTTTGATGTTGAGGGCCCACTCGCCCTCCCGGCGGAAACCCTCGTCATAGACGCAGAAGGAGGCCTTGTCATACCGCCGGATGGCGTCGATCTTGTGGCCCTTTTTGCCGCTGTGGAAATAGAGCTTCCCGTCCTCCTCGCAGTAGAAGTGGTTGATGGGCATGCCGTAGGGATAGTCGTCGTCCCCTAACACGGAGAGTACCCCTCGTCTCTGCTCCTTTAGAATCTCCACGCATTCCTTTTCCGAAAGCTGTTGCTTAAAACGAAGCATTTCTCTGAACATGATCTTACCTTTCTCTCAATATCAGATGGTTTTTCTTGTGATGGCCGTGCCGAAACCGGCGGCGGTTCAACTGAGCAGCTTCAGCCCCACCACGCCTATGGCGATCAGGGCTACACAACCCAACTGTGGCAGAGAGAGTTTCTCCTGAAACAGAAGGATCCCCAGCAGCGTGGTGCCGACGATGCCAAAGCCCGTCCACATGGCGTAAGCGGTTCCCAGGGGCAGCCGCTTCAGGGCCATGGCCAAGAACACGGCGCTGGCCAAGTATCCCACCACGGTGATTATACTGGGCACCAGTTTGGTGAATCCATCCGCGGTCTTCATGGCTACGGCCCACGTGACCTCAAAAATACCGGCCAGCAGAAGCATGACCCATTCCATTTCTCCGATCCCTCCTAAAAAACAAACGCCGGCCACCATGCCTTCAAAGGCCTAACGGCATGGCCCAGCGTTTTCTACCCGGCGGCAGCAGTATTATCGCTCTTCACTCTTATCCTACCCCATTCCCCGCCGCGTGTCAATCCTCCGTATGATACAAAAGAGCGGAGCACATGACGCGCTCCGCTCTCCATATTCTGCTTATCGGGCCGATCTGCCCCGGGAGACAGGCTGCAGCATGCGCCGCAGCTCCGCGCCCTTGGCCAGGTTGCCCAACACCTTCATCTGTCCGTTCATAAACAGCCGGTCGGCGGAAACGCTCCCGTCGGTCATGCCCACCAGATTGTCATAGCTGGTGGCAATAAAGACGTCGGCATCGTGATAGGTACAGGGTACCCCCCGGATGCCGTTCTTGAGAAGCTCCAGATAGAAGAATCCGGCACCTCGACCCAGGATCTGGATCTGCACCACCCGGCGATAATCATCAGGCAGCTCGGAACCGTGGTCGGTCAGATAGTTTGTATACAGCCGCTCATAGACGGGCTTGAGGGAAGCAAAGGCCTCCTCAAAGGACAGGTCCTCGCCGCCGGTGCCCTCGTCAGCGATGTCGCTGTACATCCGCTGATAGGCCTGGGCGCTCTTTGTCCAGGAGAAGTCCTTGGTCATGCAGCGTCTCTGGAGGGTCCGGAAGGTGGCGGCATCGCCGAAATAGAGCTTCACCGCCTCCTGGATGGCCAGGTACAGATCCTTGGCCTGGTAGTTGGCAAAGGAGAAGCCATCTCCGATGCCGTCGAAGTCGCTGTAGGGCCGCACAGAGTCTTTCAGGCCACCGGTCTCGTGGACGATGGGTACCGTGCCATACCGCATTGCCATCATCTGGCTGAGACCGCATGGTTCAAACCGGGAGGGCATCAGATACATATCCGCCCCGGCGAAGACCTCGCTGGCCACCTGCTCGGAGTAGTCGCTGGAGAAGCCCAGCTGGCCGGGCCAGCGCTCCTTGGCCCAGTTGAAATAGTCGATATACTGCTGCTCGCCCTGGCCAAAGACGATGAGCTGCACGCCCATCTTCATCAGATCCGGCAGGATCTGGCGGATCAGCTCAATACCCTTCTGCTCCACCAGTCGGGCCACAGAGCACAGCAGCGGCCACTCCTTCTCCTCCGCCAGGCCGAACTTTCGCTGGATGGCGGCCTTGCACTTGGTCTTGCCGGAGCGGTTGCGCACACTGAAGTGATAGGGGATCCGGGGATCCTTGGACGGATCGTAGTGGTCCATGTCGATGCCGTTGAGAATGCCATAGGTCTTGCGCTCCACCATGTCCATGACCCGCTCCAGTCCGTTGCCGAAGGCAGGGTTGTGCAGTTCCCGGGCATAGGTGGCGGAGACGGTGGATACGGCATCAGCCATCAAAATGGCACCCTTCATCAGATTGATGTCGTGGCGTCCCTCGTACTCATAGCCCAGGCCGCCCTGATACCAGCCGCCGGGCAGGGCGAAGGTACGCTCCAGCTCATCGGCGCCGAATTGTCCCTGGTAGGCAATATTGTGGATGGTGTATACCGTCTTGATGCCCCGCAGGTCCTGGCGCCAGGCCTGGTCGTTCTTCAGATACAGCACTGCCGGCGCCGTCTCCCAGTCGTTGCAGTGGAGGATGTCGGGTCGGAAATCCAACTCCGGCAGCAGGTCGATGACGGCGCGGCTGAAAAAGGCGAAGCGCCGTGCATCGTCGTCATAGCCATAGAGCCTGGGCCGATCGAAAAAGTCGTTGTACTCCACGAACCAGACGGTGACGCCGCCCCGGTCGCCCCGATAGAGGCCGCAGGTGGTCTCCCAGTCGCCCAGGATCACCTTTGGGGATGAGACAAACGTCAGCTCCTCGCCGAACTTCTCCCGCACGCAGCGGTACAACGGCGTGATGATGGCGATCTCATCTCCCGCCGCCTGCAGAGCCGGCGGCAGGGAAAAAGCCACGTCGGCCAGACCGCCGGACTTGCTGAAGGGTGCGCACTCGCTGGTCACAAATAAGATCTTCATTTTCTCTCCCTCTCTGTTCAGCTCCAGACCATATACAGGATCGGCAGACATACCAAAACCAGATACCCGATTCCCGTCAGGATCAGGTATTTCGGCTGGGAAAAGACCGCCACAAACTCCCGGATCACGGCGCTGGGCCAGTAGTACCAAGCCACCTTGGCCCCCACGCCGGCGCAGCGGATCTTCAGCTGCCGGGCCAGCAGCAGACAACGGTACACATGGTAGTTGCTGGTGACCAGGGCAATCCGCTTCCGGCCCTCCCGACCATCAATGATCCGTTTGGAAAAGCGCAGATTTTCCTTGGTGGTGGTGCTCTTGTCCTCCGAAATGATCCGGTTCTCAGGGATGCCCTTTGCCAACAGATAGTTCTTCATGGCCTGGGCCTCGGACAGCTTCTCATCGCCGCCCTGGCCGCCGCTGGGCAGCAGATACGCCTTGCCCCGGCTGCGCTCATACAGTTTGATCGCCTTGTCTACCCGGTTGGACAGAAGCTTGGAGACCTTTTCTCCGTCGATCAGCCCGCAGCCGTGGATGATGATATAGTCAAACCGGAACAGGTGGGGCACCAGCTGGATGAACAGCATATAGATCACGAAGGTCAGGATCAGCGCGGAGAAATAGAACACCGTCGCCCCCACGAACAGCATCAGCAGGGACACCGGATGGTCTGCCCACGCGCTCATGCTCAAAAACAGGTAGAACACCAGGGCGATCTCCCCCGCCCCCACGAAAAGGCCCAGCAGCAGGGACAGTATGTTGGCCATGGAGCGGCCCTCCCGCCGCAGCATCACGATGCCGTTCCAGATCAGAAGCCCCGGAACCAGCAGCAGGACCAGCGCTGCCAGACACAGCATAATGATCAAAACGGTGGGCGCCTCGTCGCCGAACATGGCCGCCAGCGTCACCGCCGTGGCCGCCAGCGTCAGCAGCAGCCAGAAGCTGTTGAACATCCGCTGGGGACGCAGAATACACAATAGGATCAGCACCGCCCAGAATATCCCCAGGACCGGCAGCAGTTCCCTTACATTGTCATATAGTTCCGCCATCCGCTCTCTCCTTTCCCGGCGGCGAGCCACACTTCTCTATGTTTGATGATAGTACGAAATACCCGTTTCGTCAAGAATACCGGCACCGGGTCACAGCCACTTCTTCTTTTTAAAGAAGATCAGGCTCACCACCACGATCACGATGCTCACCGCGATGACTATGGGGTACCCCCATCGCCACTCCAGCTCCGGCATATACCGGAAGTTCATGCCGTACCAGCCGGCGATTAGCGTCAGCGGCATGAAGATGGTGGTCACCACTGTCAAAAGGGTCATGGTGTGGTTCTGCCGCACCTCCAGCTGCCCGTGGTACAGATCCCGCACCTGCATGGTGTGGTCCCGGAGAGAGGCGGCCGTGTCGTGCAGCCGCTGCATGCGGTTCATGAACAGATGGATATAGCGGAGATTCTCCTCACGGAAGAATCCGTTCTCGTTCTCCTCCAGCTCCTGGGTCATGTCGATAAGCTGCTCGTAGTGTACCCGCAGTTCCCGGACGGCACTGCGGATCTCGTTGACCCGGATCAGGTTGGTGCGCTCTTCGCCGGACAAAATGGTATCCTCGATATCATCCAGCTCCGTCTCGTAGCGCTCCATAATAGGCAGATCCCGACTGACGATCTGCTCCAGAAAGTCATAGAGGAACCGCTCCAGACTGGGCTCGCGCCAACGCTTCGTCCGCCGGATGGTGTCGATCATCTCCCCGGCCAGGCCACTCTCGTCAATGAAAACAATGCCCTTCTCGTCTAGGGCGAAGGCAAATCTGTCGTCCCTCTCCGTCAGATTCTCCCGGTCCGGAATCTGGAACGTGCCGGTCAGGGAGTCGTAGTTGACCTCCGCCTTGGTGTTGTGGATATCCCGCGTGTCCGGCTCCAGCTCGATACCCATGTCGAACCGGGCCCTCTCGCTCTGCCATTCCGCCGGTGTCACCAGGGCGACGTACTGCCCGGCACTTCGCACCTCCTCCGGCGCGCAGCTGACCAACGTATCTCTCAGCAGGTAGTATTGCATGGCTCCCGCTCCCTTCTGTCGGTGATCTCTTTGCAGATTCAGTGTACCACAGTCCGGAACGAGATACAAGCGGCCCGGCAGCCGTCTCCCATGCGGGATTTGCGGAAGTTTTCACCTTGCCCTTGTGGTACCGGGCAAATCATGGTAGAATTTTACCGGAAAGCCGATCCTATCAAGGGGTGATTTTCATGCTCGACCAGGTCCCGCGCTTCGATACCGCCCGGGCACCCCAGCGGCAGCATCTGGGCTGGCTGATCCGTCTTTTATCGGCCCCCGTGCTGCGGAAACATCGCAACCGCCTGATGAAGTACCATATGGAGGACGTCAAGGCGCCCTATTTCCTGCTGTGCAACCACAACGCCTTCATGGATTTCATGGTGGCATCCAGGGCAATTTATCCGGCCCGGGCCAACTTTATCGTGGCCATCGATGGGTTTCTCCACCGGGAGTGGCTGCTGCGCTATATCGGCTGCATCTGCACCCGGAAGTTCACCACTGACCTGTCCCTGATCCGCAGCATGCTGCGCGTTGTGAAAAACGGTGACGTGGTGGCCCTCTACCCCGAGGCCCGCTACTCCCTCTGCGGCACCACGGCGGTGATCCCCCCGTCTGTGGGAAAGCTGGCCAAGAAGATGAAGATCCCCGTGGTGGTTCTTCTCTGCCACGGCCACCATATCAACTCCCCTTTCTGGAACCTGAAGGATCGGGGCGTCCGGGGCACCGAGGCGGAGCTGACCTACATCCTCCGTCCGGAGGAGCTGGAGACGCTGACAGTGGACGAGATCAATGAGCGGATCCGCGCCGCCATGGTCTACGACGACTACGCCTGGCAGCTTCAGCGGGGCATCCGGGTTACCTATCCCAAACGGGCGGAAGGACTCCACAAGGTGCTGTATCAGTGCTGTAGCTGCGGCGTGGAGTACCATATGCGCTCCCGGGGCACGAAGCTCTACTGCGAGAAATGTGGCCGCAGTTGGGAGATGACAGAGCTCGGTCAGCTGCAGGCGGACAGCGGCCCCACCCGCTTCCCCCATATCCCCGACTGGTACGAATGGGAGCGGCAGAACGTCCGCCGGGAGGTGGAAGATGGCCGGTATCACTTCACCTGCCGGGCCCATGTGGACGCCCTGCCAAAAGACCGCTTCATCCCTATCGGCAAAGCCCGGCTCACCCACGACATGACCGGCTTTACCCTGGAAACGGAGCAGGAGGGAACGGTGCATATTCCCGCCGCGAGTCAGTATTCCTGCCACATTGAGTACGAATACCTGGGCAAGTACGGTGACTGCATCGACCTGAACACCCCCACCGACACTCTCTACATCTATCCGGAGGACTGCGATTTCTCCGTCACCAAGATGGCCCTGGCCACCGAGGAGCTATACGATTTTGCCCGCCGCCAGCGGGTCGGCAAGTAATCCCCATCCCCTGTGTCCCTGTGAACCATCTTCCCTTTACCCACATTGTAATAAAACACCCCGCTGCGATGCAGCGGGGTGTTTTTTCATATTTATCAAAGATCGTCACAACTGCCACATCTGGCAGAGCATCAGCACGCCGTGACCCATCAGTGTCAAGATATCGGGCTGTGTCCCGGAGACCCGCAGGGTCTCCCCTTTTGCCAAGGCATAGGTCGCTCCGTCTTGGCTTACAACGCAGTCCCCCTCGGCGCAGTAGAGCAGCAGCTCCTCCGCCTGGGGACGGGGCTGGTATGTCAGCGGCTCCTTCGATAACCGAAGGGCCTCCATGGAGCCGTCCTTCTTGCCACGGCGCAGCATCAGATTGAAGTCTGTGCAGCAGCCCCGGGAATGGGTCCGGTCTCCCCCCTCAAAGGCATGCACCTGATAAGGGTCCAGGGTGACAGGCTCGCCGTCGTTATGGGTCAGCGTCATCTCACCGCGCAGCATGGCGATCAGCCGGTGGTAATCGGGCAGGGCCGTGAAATCGGATTCCTCCAGAGTGACGGTGGCGGAGCTGATCCGCCAGAGGAAGTCCCTGTCGGCATAGCTGGCGCCCTCCGGCGCAATGGCCAGTTGGGTGGTGGTCCCGCCTGACCAGGCCGTGGTCACATAATCACCCGGCGTCAGTTTTCGCACCATGGCACCCGTCTCCTCAGTCTCTCAGTCCTCTACCTGCACGTCGCCGTTGGTGTCCACGGTGAAGTGGCTGCTGTAGAAGGCCTGGCTGGCATTCTTCAGATAGGTCAAATCCTTCACGCCGGCGGTCTCATAGGAGCTGTGCATGGCCAGTTGGGCCAGGCCCAGATCTACGGTGTTCATAGACACGTGAGCCATGGCAATGTTGCCCAAGGTGCTGCCGCCGGCCTCATCGGAGCGGTTGGCAAAGAACTGGACAGGCACGCCGGCCTTCTGGCAGATGCCGCGGAACACGGCCATGGACACGCCGTCGCTGGTGTACTTCTGGCCGGCGTGGGACTTGATGACGATGCCCTCGTTCATGTAGGTGCAGTTGGCCACGTCGGTCTTCTCGGGATGGTTGGGGTGGACGGCATGGGCGTTGTCGCAGCTGAGCATGAAGCTGCGGGCGGTGATGCAGCGGTAGTCCTCATCGTCCATGCCCAGGCCCCGCACGATGCGGTACAGCACGTCGGAGAGCATGGTGGAGTCGGCGCCCTGCTTGGTGCCGGAGCCAACCTCCTCGTTGTCGAAGCAGCAGTAGACCTGGATGCTCTTGTCGTTCCGGCCGTTCAGGAAGCCCTGCAGCGTGCCGTAGGCGCACTCCAGGTCATCCAGCTTGCCGGAGGAGACGAATTCATTGTGAGCGCCCCACACGGTGGGGGCCATGCGGTTGTAGAGATACAGGTCGCTGCCCAGGATGTTCTCGGGCTCGGTGCCGGCCACCTGGGCCACCATGGCCCGGAACTCGCCGTTCTTCACGTCACCGGAACCGAACAGGGGGATCATGTCGATCTGCTTGTTGTAGGCCACGCCATCGTTGACCTTGCGGTTCATGTGGATGGCCAGGTTGGGGATCATCACCAGATCCCGGCCGAAGTCGATGAGGCGGGACTCATAGGTCTCCTTGCCCTGGGCGTCCTTGCTGCGAACCAGTACGCGGCCAGCCACGGACAGGGGCCGGTCCAGCCAGGTGGAGCAGATCATGCCGCCGTAGCCCTCGGTGTTCAGCTGCATGTAGTGGTCCCGCACCCGGATCTCGGCGTTCTCCTTGATCTTGAAGCAGGGGGAATCACTGTGGGAGGCGGTGACAGTGAAGCCCGCGTCCGACAGGTCCGTGCCGACGCGGAAGGCGATCACGCTGGATCCGTTCCGGGTGGTGAAGTAGCTGCCGCCGGGGATCAGCTCCCAGCGCTTGTTTTCAGGCAGCTCCGTAAAGCCAGCGCCCAGCAGCATCTGCCGGATGTTCTCCACCGCGTGGAAGGCCGTGGGGCTCTCCTTCAGAAAATCCATCAGCCCGTTCAGTACGGCGCTTTGTGTCATGTTGTTGTCCAGCTTATTCATTGTATTTCTGCTCCTTTCAAAACCGCGATCAGGCTTTGATCCCGGCCTTTTGCTTCTTGGCGATAGCGGGAAGGATCAGGCCCAGCGCTGTCAGCACCACAGGGGTGATGATGTTCAGCGTGAAGGTGAACGCATCCTTATCATACATACCCATGATACAGCAGGCCAGGGTAATAATCAAGCACCACCAGCCGAAGAACTTGGCCACGCCCTGGTTCTTCACGAAACGGTAATCGGCCGGGATCCGGTCAAAGGCATTGCGCAGGGCGATATAGGCGGCAAACACCCAGCAGTAACGCAGAGGCATGCACACGGAGTTCAGCTTGGTCAGCTGCTTCAGCACGGCGGCGGCGCCGGGCACCACGGACTGGATCAGGATGATACCGCCGGAGAGGATGATGACCATCCAGATACCGTTGATATAGGCGCCATACTTATTCTTCTTCAGCAGGCCGGTGGGGATGAACTCTCTGGTGTTCTCGTTGTCCAGCAGCATGCGCAGAGGAGCGTCGATGCTCAGCACCAGGGTGGAGAACTGGCCGATCATGTTGCAGATGGCGTAGATGACCAGCAGGGTGTCACCCAGATGATAGTACTGGCCCAGCTTCTGGAAGGCCCAGTAGGAGCCGTTGGACACGTAGGAGTTAAAGGACTCGGGGCTCTCGTTGATCAGCTTGGGATCAAACATCATGCCCATGGCGACAGTGCCCAGAATGGCGCAAACCACCACCATGATGGCCAGGGTGATCATGCCCTTGGGGAAGCCCTTGCTGGGGTTCTCCACCTTGTTGACGTAGGGGGAGATCTTCTCACAACCGCCCACCGCAAAGACCAGGATGGACAGAGAGGTGAAATAGCCCACGTTGAAGTTGGGCAGCAGTGCTTTCAGGCTGAAGTCCATGGAGACGAACTGGGCACCGGGGTTGATGACCGGAGCGGCAAACATCATAATGATGTACAGGATGGACATAACAAACATGCTGCTGCCGGCGATGGTGGCCAGGCTCTTCAGGGGGTTCAGGCCGCGGCTTGCCACAAAGGAGAAGAACAGCAGCACAGCCAGCGTGGCGATCTGCACGTAAATGGTGGGGAAGCTGTCGTACTTCTCCGCGTTGCGGAACACAGCCCAGCTCAGGGCCTTCAGACCGCCGGAGCTCTTGCTGGCGATGTAGGTGATGTGGCAGGCCCAGTAGGTCCAGCCGGCGTAGTAGGCCACCTTGGCGCCCATGGTGTCAAACACCCAGGAGCTGACGCCGCCGCCGGAGTTCTTAAAGGCGGAGCCCAGCTCGCCCACCATCAGAGCATAGGGGACGAAATACAGGGCAAACATCAGGATCCAGCTGAAGATCACCTGGATGCCGTTGAAATACACGAAGCCATTCAGCACATTGCCGAAGCCCCAAACCGTGGAAAACGCCATAAACGCAAGCATTTGCCACTTGATCTTTTTGTTTTCGTTCATTTTCGAACCTCTCTCCTCAATTTTCAGTTTCTCTGAAAAACATGGAGCCGACGGCAGAAAAAAACTGCCGTCGTCTCGCTGTGTTTCAGTTGCGGACATAAATATAGCACATTGTGCGCATGCTGTCAACACCCCGTGTCGATATTTCGCAACGGCTGCAATTGCTCCCGGATCTCCCGCAAAACGCGGGAAGCAGCGTTCTCCCTCGGCAGCAAAAAGGAGGATATGCCGGCAGCCGGAACGCTGCCGCATATCCTCCTCTGACAGATCCTGATTCTACGTATCGTACTCCCCATACTCGCATCCGGCGTTCTCCACCCGGATGCGATCCACCAGTTCTCCGTTATGGTATAGCTCCACCGTGCCCTTGCCGTTGCCGCCGTTCCACAGGCGGTTGTGACGTTTTTCGCCATTTGGCGCCTCATAGTTCACCAGCAGCATATCCTTTTTCTCGCAGGTCAGGTGGGTGACCATGCGGTCGTGGCGATTGGTCTGCTGGATGTGCCAGATGATCTGATCCTCCGTCTCCCGGCAGTCGAATTCCGTGTGGGTGTGCGTCCATACCTTGGAGAAGTTAAACTCATAGGGCGTCCCCTCATACCAAAAGGCCGAGAGCAGCTTTCGGGGCAGGGCCAGGTGTCCCACCTTGGGCCGTCCGCCGCCGATGTCAAAGACGCTGTCAGTCAGCGGCTTTCCCGTCAGCTCGCTGGTCAGATGGCAGGAGCTGATCCACACCCAGGGTGAGGTGAAGTCTTTGCCCCAGTTCTTGTCGGCGTAACCGTAGGAGGTCTCGGGGGTCACCAGATATCGCTCTCCGTTCCACCACACCTCACCGGAATAGGCGGACTTCATCCCCTCGGCGTGCCAAAACATTTCGAAGGCCTGAACCTCCCGCATAGGCTTGTCCGCGCCGTAACCCACGTTGAAGGCCACCTGCTTGTCGATCTTCAGGTCCCACGCCATAGAACCGCTCTGACACATCCACTCCGGGTGGGCCTCAGCATCCGCCGGAGAGATCTCCACCATGCCATGAGTCTCCGTCTCCGCCACAAAGCAGTCGCCGGCGGTGATGGCATAGGGCACGTTCCAGTCCACGGTGATCTGCTTCCAGCCGAAAAACCGGTGGAGCTGGGCGGCGTCCTCTCCCCAGGCGCCGCACTTGACCATCAGATAGGAGGGCCGGATCCCCCGCTCCCGGTTCTCCGGCAATTGGCCGAACACCGGCTCTTCCCCGCCGGAGGCCGGATTGCACAGGAAAAACTCGATGAAAAACGCCTTCTCCTCTCCGGTCTCGGCGTGGTGGGCAGTAAAGGAGTGCCACCACCAGTCATAGCCGCAATGGGCCTGCTCGCCAAAGAGCTGGCAGGCGTCGCGGCTGATATCATGTTGATTGAACATAGAAAAAGTCACCTCTGAAAAAGCTTGTCTCTACCTGTCAAAATGCCGCCTGCAGCAGCGACAGCGCCATCAGTAGCACCGCGTTCACTACCGTGAACTCCAGCAGGTAGCGGCCGGTGTGGGCGTGGTCGGAGTGGGCGTAGAGCTTCATGCTGATGAGGCTGGCCAGGCTGGCGATGGGAGTGCCCAGCCCGCCGATATTCACGCCCAGCAGCAGCGCCCGGGAATGATCGGTGAAATCCGACAGCAGCAATGCCGCCGGCACGTTGCTGATGATCTGGCTGGTCAGCAGGGCCGTCAGATACTCCCGTCCCGCCAGCAAGTGGCGCAGCAGGGCGTCCACCGCCTCCACCCGTGCCATGTTCCCGGCAAAGATGAAGAACGCCAAGAAGGTCAGCAGCAACATAAAATCCGCCTTCAGGAGCATTTTCCTGTCCCATACCAGCACAGCCGCAATCACCACCGCCAGCATAACGGGCCAGGTCAGCACACGCACCACTACCAGGAGGCACACGGCAAACAGCGCTCCGTACAGCCACAGGCTCCGCTTCTCCATCCCCGGCTCCTCCCCCAGAAACACGGTCAGATGGGACCGGTCCAGCAGCAGGCAGGCCGCCAGGATCAGCAACAGCGACGCCGCCCACACGGGGAAGGTGATGCGGAAGAAATCCCCCAATCCCAGATCGTACCGGGAGTAGAGATACAGGTTCTGGGGGTTGCCCACCGGGGTCAGCATACTGCCCAGGTTGGCCGCCACCGTCTGCAGCGCCACAATGTGGATGAGCTCCCGGTTCCGCTCTGCCATGCCCAGCACCACCACAGCAAAGGGCACGAAGGTCAGCAGCGCCACGTCGTTGGTGATGAGCATGGAGCTGAAGAAGCACAGCAGCACCAGCAGCGTGCCCATGGTCCGGACGCTGGAGGCTTTTTGGCACAGCACATGAGCCAAGTGGGCAAACAGCCCCGCCTGCCGCAGGCCCGCCACCACCGTCATAAGACAGTACAGCAGGGCCAAGGTGCGAAAGTCGATATATCCGATATAGGCCCCGTCCGGCGGGACGAGGAAACAACTGACCAGGGCCGCCAGCGCCGCGATCAGCAGCACCGGCTCCCGTTTGACAAAGGATCGAATGGTGGCCATAGAATTCTCCCGTATTGCAATTCTTTCCCCAGTATAGCCGTTCTTTCGCCGCCTTGCAAGCCGGAACGGCGGAAAAAGGAGTTCGGCAACGTCAGGTTGCACGGCAGCCGGTAAAAAAAGCCGGGCGGCAACTTAAAGTTGGTGTATTTTTCCGTGGGGTATGCTATGATAGTGTCACCATAGAAAAGCTATATCTCTATATTCCAACAAACGGAGGGGATTCACTATGCTGCAAATCGAGCATCTGACCAAGAAATTCGGAGAGAAAGTCGCCGTGGATGATCTGAGCCTGCACATTGCCCCCGGCGAGGTGTACGGCTTCATCGGCCACAACGGTGCCGGCAAGACCACCACCCTCCGGTCGGTGGTGGGCATCCAGCAGTTCGACGCAGGCCGGATCAAGATCGACGGTATCTCCCTGCAGGACGACCCCATGGCCTGCAAGCGCCGCCTAGCCTACATCCCGGACAATCCCGATCTCTACGACTTCATGACCGGCATCAAGTATCTGAACTTCGTGGCGGACGTGTTCGGCGTCAGCGCCGCAGACCGGCAGGAGCGCATCCACAAATACGGCGATCTCTTCGAATTGACGGACGACCTGGCCCAGCCCATCTCCACCTACTCCCATGGTATGAAGCAGAAGCTGGCCGTCATCTCCGCCTGGCTCCATCAGCCCCGGCTCATTCTGATGGATGAGCCCTTCGTGGGCCTGGACCCCAAGGCCTCCCACATCCTCAAAGGCATGATGCGGGAATTCTGCGACGGCGGAGGCGCCATTTTCTTCTCCACCCACGTGCTGGAGGTGGCGGAAAAGCTTTGCGATAAGGTGGCCATCATCCGCCACGGCAAGCTGATCCGCTCCGGCACCATGGAGGAGGTCAAGGGCGACGACAGTCTGGAGGAGGTCTTCCTGGAACTGGAGGATGAGGAGTCATGCTGAAATTACTGATTCGCAAGCAGATGATGGAGATTTTCCGGTCCTACTTCTACAATGCCAAGAAGAACACGGCCCGATCCAAAGCCTCCACCATTTTGATGTTCCTTTTCTTCGGTGCGCTGATGACCTTCCTGGCGGTTGGGATGTTCGGCGCGCTGTCCTTCAGTCTCTCGTCCATGATCGATGCCGGCTTCGCCTGGTTCTACTTCGCCCTCATGGGCCTCATCGCCCTGTTGCTGGGCGCCTTCGGCGCCATCTTCAGCACCTATACCGGCCTGTATCTGGCCAAGGACAACGACCTGCTGCTGGCCATGCCCATCAGCATTCACGCCATCATGACCTCCCGCCTTCTGAGCGTGTATCTCATGGGTCTCATGTACTCCGCCGTGGTCACGATCCCCGCTGTGGTGATCTATTTCTTCCACGTCCCGTTCACCGTCTCCCGGCTGATCTGCGCGCTGCTGTGGATCCTGCTGGTGTCCCTGATCGTCATGGTCCTCTCCTGCCTGCTGGGCTACGCCGTGGCCCGGCTGAGTCTGAAGATCAAGCGCAAGAGCCTGGTCACCACCGTTCTGGCGCTGGTGGGCATCGGCCTGTACTACTTCCTCTACTTCAGGGCCATCGATCTGGTCCAGGATATGCTGGTCAACGTGGCCATCTACGGCGAGAAGATCAAGGGCGCCGCCTACGGGCTCTATCTCTTCGGCCAGTCCGCCACCGGCGACTGGCTGGCTCTGGCCATCGTGGCCGCCGTGGTGCTGGCGGCGTGCATCGTCACCTGGCTGGTGCTGCAGCGCAGCTTCCTAAAGGTGGCCACCGCCACCGGCGCCGTGGCACAGGTCAAATATACCGAGCGAACCGCTCGTCAGCAGAGCATCTCCTCTGCCTTGCTAAAAAAGGAGCTGGCCCGGTTCACCTCCAGTTCCAACTACATGCTCAACTGCGGTCTGGGTGTCCTGCTGATGCTGCTGGCCGGCGTCATGCTGCTCATCAAGGGGCAGGCGCTGGTGCCGGTGCTGTCCATGCTGCTGGCCGATCGGCCCGGCGCCGTGGCGGCGCTGGCCTGCGCGGTGGTCTGCATGGCCGTAGCCTCCAACGACATGGCGGCCCCCTCCGTGGCTCTGGAGGGCAAAAATCTGTGGATCGCCAAATCCCTGCCGGTCACGTCCTGGCAGGTGCTGCGCGCCAAGCTGGATCTGCAGCTGCTGCTGACGGTGGTCCCCACCCTGTTCCTCTGCGTCTGCCTGGCCGTCACACTGCCGCTGAGCGCCGTGGAACGGGTATTCGTCTTCCTGCTGCCCCTGATCTTCATGGTGTTCTCCGCCTGTCTGGGCCTGGTCATGGGTCTGCAGAACCCCAACCTCCTCTGGACCAACGAGATCTACCCCATCAAGCAGAGTCTGGGTGTCACGGTAGCCCTGCTGGGAGGCTGGGCCTATGCCGCGGCTCTGGGTGGCGTCTACGTGTGGGTTGGCTGGAAGCTGGGCGCCGTGATCTACTTGGGTATCTTCTCCATCGCCACGCTGATCATCGCTGGTCTCCTGTACCTGTGGTTGAAAAAACGTGGTGCCGCCGCCTTCGAGGCTCTGTAATCTTCCGAGCAAAAAAGGGCGCTGAAAGCAGTTGCTTTCAGCGCCCTTTTTCCCTAAAGATCACACGATAGGGATCTTGATCTTCACATCGCTGGTGGGATAGGCCGCACAGGCGTGGACGTAGCCGAAATCCTTGTCGGCGCCCCGGCGTCCATCGTTCTCCGGGCAGATGTAGACGCTGCCGGAGAGCACCTTGGTACGGCAGAAGCCGCACTCACCGCTGCGGCAGCCGGTCTCGATGCCGATGCCGGCCCGCTCCAGAGCCACCACCAGACTCTCGGTGGCCTTGGCGGGGATCACGTCCTCGTGGAGGCCCCGCACCACCGTCAGCTGATAGGTCTCGTCCTTGCACGCCATGGGGTAGCCGGGAAACTGGGTGATATCCTTGGCCTGACCGAACACCTCGAAGCGGATACGGCGCCGGGGAATGTCCAGCTTGGCCAGCTCTCCGTGGAGGAAGCGGTACATCACCTGAGGGCCGCAGATAAAGTAGGTGGTGTCCGGGGCCGAGTACTTGCGGATCAGCTCGGCGGTCAGGAAGCCCCTCTCACCGGGCCAATCCGGCTCGTCGCCGGAGAGGACGTGGACCACGTGGACATGCTCGCCCTCCAGCTTGTCCAGTTCCGCCTTCAGGGTAATGTCGTTGGAGGAGACGGAGCCGTACAGGATCGTGAGATCCATATCCAGCGTGCCGTTTGCCACCTCGCGGGCCATGGAGGCGAAGGGGGTGATGCCCACGCCGCCGGCCAGGGCCACCACATGCTTGGCGTCACGGAGGGGTTCATAGTAAAACTGTCCGCAGCCGATGAGACCCCGGAAGGTGTCGCCCACCTTCACGTTGTCATTGATATGGTCGCAGATGAAGCCGTCGCCCTTGGAACGGCGTACGGTGATCTCCACGAAGCCCTTGTCCTGACGTGCCTGCCAGGGGGCAGAGGAGATAGAGTAGGGCCGTGAAATGAGGCTCTTGCCCATGGGGAAATCCAGCACCATGAACTGACCGGCGTAGAATGGAGGCAGCTTGCCGCCGCCCACCTTCTCAAAGCGGAGGGTCTTGGCGGTCTTTGAGGCCTCGCGGATCTCCGTCACCACCAGATCCAGCTTGCCGGGATGCCACTCCCGGGCCACGTTGCCTATGGGGTCCTCCCGAACCGGCAGCGGAGAGGCGGTCTCAAATGCGTTCAGCCGTGCCTTGGTGACACGGGAGGCGCCGCCCACATCCTTGATAAAACCTTTTACCTTCATGTTACTGCGCCTCCTTTGCCATGGTATCAAGTACGTTCTTTGCCGCCTTGCGGCCGTTGACCACCGCCGGGCCCATGCCGTCGCCGCTGATCTGATGGGCGCCGGAGAATTCCAGGTGCCCGATGAATTTCTCCTCTTCCTCGGTCTGGAGGCGGGCCACGATGTGGTCCTCCATGGTGTGGGCGTAGCCGTAAATGCAGCCGTTCCACATGCCGGTGTAGTGGGCCACTGTCATGGGCGTCTCGATGACGATCTCCAGCACGTGATCCAGCAGGTTGACGCCGAAATAGGCGCTCATGTCGTCGATAAGCTGCTTGGCCACCTGGTGCTTGACCCGGTCATACTCGTCAGCGGTAACGGTCTTCCAGCCGTCCACACGGGGCAGCACCGTGATGGAGAAGGAGCAGGTTCCCTCGGGCGTGGCGTCGGGGTTGCCATAGTTGTGGCAGATGCAGGTAAGATAGCTGTATGGGCCCAAGCCCTTCAACTCGTCGTAGATCTTATCGGTGTCCATGGTGGTGCCCCGGAAGATGCTGTAATCCTTGATGTTCAGCTCCTCCGCCGGCTTATCCAGGATCAGGATCACCGAGAAGGCCGTCAGGCTTATGCGCCGTCCGTTGACCATCTTGATGGCACCGGCGGGCACAGCCTCCGCCGGCTCGATCATGGAGGTGTAGACCTTGTTGGGGTAGGCTGAGCAGATCACGTAGTCGGCGGAGATCTCATCCCCCCGGGCGGTGCGTACGCCGCAGGCCTGGCCGTCCTTGACCAGGATCTTGTCCACGTGCTGGCGGTACTCGATCTGCACGCCCATCTCCTCGGCCTTCTCCGCCATCTTCAGGCTCATCTCGTGACTGAACTTCCGGGGAATGTAGGAGCCGTTGCCGATGTACTCGCCCATCAGCACAGCGTAGATGGTAAAGGGCAGATCGGAGAAACCGCTGCCCACGTAGATCCAGTAAGGAGCGATCAGATCCAGCGCCTTCTGGGGCAGATCAAAGGTATCCAGCACCTCCTTGGTGGAGTAGCCGGCGGTCTTGACGAATGCCGCGTGCTTGAGCAGCATCTGGGGCTTGCTCATGGGGTGGATGGACAGCTCGTTGACGCTGTCATACACGGTGGCGCACAGATCCATCAGCCGCTTCACCTTTTCGTAGGTGCCGGGCACGGCGGCGTCCACCTCCCGGGAGAACTGCTCCATGCCGGGATGCAGCGTCACCTCCAGGCCGGGCAGGCTGGCGTGATAGGCCTCCGGCACCCGGAGCCAATCGATGTCGATGCCCAGCTGGTCGAAGAATACGCCAACCTTCTGGCGGTTGTCCTTGGCGCCAATGTACATCATCTCGTGGAGAGCGGCCTCGATCTCGATGCCGCCGCGGACAAAGGACGTGGCCACGCCGCCGGGCAGATTGTGCCGCTCCAGCACCAGCACGTCCTTGCCCTTGTCGGCCAGCTGCAGCGCAGCCGAAAGGCCCGCCAGCGCGCCGCCCACCACAATGACGTCATAGTGGTCTTTGTAAAAATTCATATCGTCTTCCTCTCTCGTTTGAACGGGGTTTTAACAGATATGCGCCGTGGGTAGCACGGCGCATATCTGTTGTCATGCGATCACACGCGGGCTGGCTGTCGCTTAGAAGAAGCGGTCCACCAGCTCACGGGAATATTCGGCGGTCTCGTCCATGTCGCCGAAGGACATGATCTCGCCGGCGTAGAAGGTGTCGTACTTGCCCTGCATAGCCTCCACCTTGTCGTACCAGCCGTTGGCATAGTCCTCGGTAAAGACATGGGGGAAGTAGTACACAGACCACTCGTTGATGACCTCCTTGGCGGGGTTCTTCATGATCTTCAGGTCGTCCTGCACCATCTGGCGGCACTCCTCATAGGGAATCTCCCTGGAGTTCTTGTGCTTGCGCAGGGCGTAGGTGGTAATGACCTGGTCGATCTGATCCTTCCAGCGGCGATAGTAGACCATCAGATGGCCCAGCTTCTCGGGCACCATGTTGTCAAACACGTAGTAGCTGATCTCCGGGTGATTCTCGGGGGTGGTCAGGAAGGCCTGAACATCGTAGCGCTCGTAGTCGATCTTGGAGAACAGGGCCTTCTCGTCCTCGCGGGCGTCGAAGTAGTCCACCATGCCGATCTGGCCGTCGGCGCGCTTGTTCGGGATGTAGAGAGGCGCGGTGACGATGATCTTGTCGTACTCTTCCACTTCGCCGTTGACGGTGACGAAGACCTTGCCGTCCTTGCGCTCCACCTTCTCAATGGTGGAATTGAGGCGGGCGGGGTGCTTCAGGTGATCGTTCAGCTGCTCCCAGA
>CACZNU010000155.1 GCA_902782615.1 Oscillospiraceae bacterium
CCGGCGGGCGCACCTTTGAGGCGGCGGCGTATCTGCGCCGGGCCGGCGCCGACACCCAGGAGGTCCAGCGGATCTTCCAGAGCGACCTGAAATCCATGATCACCCGGTATGACATCATCCGCCAGGCGGAGCTCTACCGGGACGATCTGGCCGTGGCCATCCTGAACGAGGAGTATGACCGGGTCACCGCCGCCAAAGCGGCCGACGAGATGCTGGCCCTCAAGGGCGTGCAGGCGTCGTTTGTGCTCTACAAAAAGGGCGACGGAGCCTATATCTCCGCCCGGTCTCTGGGCGAGGTGAACGTGCAGGTCATCGTAGAGGCCCTGGGCGGCGGCGGAAACTCCACCACTGCCGGCGGCGAGCTGCCGGGCCGGACGGTGGCCGAGGCGAAGAAACAGCTGCTGGCCGCCATTGATAACTATTTTGACAAATAATACGAAAGGAATCGTGTATCATGAAAGTGATTTTGAAACAGGATGTAAGAGGCAAGGGCAAGAAGGGCCAGATGATCGAAGTGGCGGAGGGCTATGCCCGCAACTTCCTGCTGCCCAGGGGTCTGGCCGCGCTGGCCACCACCGATGCAGTGAATACCATGCGCCTGCAGGAAAAGGCCAAGGCCCGGGCCGAGGCCGAGGCCAAGGCCGCCGCCGCCGAGACGGCGGAAAAGCTGAAAAACTGCCAGGTAAAGATCCCCGCCAAGGGCGGCGATGGCGGACGGCTCTTCGGCGCCGTGACCACCAAGGAGATCGCGGCCGCTCTGAAGGAGCAGTACGGCATGGAGGTCGACAGCAAGAAGCTGGTGCTGGACGAGCCCATCAAGTCCTTCGGCGCCTACCAGGTGAAGGCGAAGCTGGGCTACGAGATCAACGGCACCGTGTACGTGATGGTGACCGAGGCCAAGTGAGGCCGGAACGAGTAAAAAGAGGGAGGTGCCCCTATGCCCGTGGATGAACTGCTGATGCGCGCCATGCCCCACTCCCCGGAGGCGGAGCAGGCGGTGCTGGGCTCCATGCTCATCGACGCCGACTGCGTCAAGGACGTGATGGACAAGCTGCAGCCCGAGGACTTCTACCTCAAGCAGAACCGGGATATCTTTGAGACCATCTACGCCATGTTCATCTACTCCAAGCCCATCGACGGCGTCACCGTGGCGGGGGAGATGGAGAAGGCGGGTCTCAGCAACGAGAACACCCGCAGCTACCTCCTGCAGCTGATGGAGGTGACGCCCACCGCCGCCAATGTGCTGGAATACGTGCGCATTGTGCGGGACAAGTCGCTGATGCGCTCTCTGGCCGCCGCGGCCGGGGAGATCACCAACGTGGTGCAGGAGGGCACCGGCTCCGCCGGTGAGATGCTGGAGCTGGCAGAGCAAAAGATCTACGCCATCCGACGGGGCCGGGGCGGTCAGGGCATGCTGACCATCGGCGTGGTGCTCCAGGAAGTCATGGACCGCCTGGCGGAGCTGACCGCCGCCGGGGGCAAGACGCTGCCTGGCCTGTCCACCGGTTTTTCGGCTGTGGACGGCAAGATCAACGGCCTGAACAAATCTGACCTGCTGCTGCTGGCGGCCCGACCCGGTATGGGCAAGACCAGCATGGCCCTGAATATCGCCCTCAACGCCGCCAAGGAATCCGGCAAGACGGTGGCCATCTTCTCTCTGGAGATGTCCAAGGAGCAGTTGGTGACGCGACTCATCGCCAGCGAGGGGCTCATCGAGAACACCCGGCTCACCACCGGCAACCTGCGGGAGAGCGACTGGGTGAAGATCGCCGAGGCCGCCTCCACGTTGAGCCGGACGGACATCCGCATCGACGACAACCCGCTGCT
This sequence comes from Oscillospiraceae bacterium, assembly GCA_902782615.1. GTDB lineage: Bacteria > Bacillota > Clostridia > Oscillospirales > Oscillospiraceae > Vescimonas. The sequence continues at coordinate 1,828 of CACZNU010000155.1, forward strand.
GACTGTGGCGGACATGAACGCCAAGTGCCGCCGCCTGGATAACCTGGGCCTGGTGGTCATCGACTATCTGCAGCTGATGACCAGCGCCGGCGGCAAGAGCTACAGCGGCGAAAACCGGCAGCAGGCGGTGTCGGACATCTCCCGTATGCTGAAGATCATGGCCAAGGATCTGCAGGTGCCGGTGCTGTGTCTGAGCCAGCTGAGCCGCGCCAACGAGAAGCGCGAGGACAAGCGGCCCATGCTGTCCGACCTGCGTGAATCCGGCGCCATTGAGCAGGACGCCGATATCGTCATGTTTCTGTACCGCGACGACTATTATAATGAGGACTCTGAGAAGCGGAACATCGCCGAGTGCATCGTGGCCAAGAACCGCCACGGCGAGACCGGCAAGGTGGAGCTGCGCTGGATGCCGGACTACACGGCCTTCGGCACCCTGGAAAACCGCTACGAGGACGAGGAATAAACGGAGGATATCCATGGATCTCACCGGCTGGATGGCGCAATGGAATATGTTTCCCCCACCCGGCGGCCTCATCCTGTGCGCCGTGTCCGGCGGGCGGGACTCCATGTGTCTGCTCCACTATCTCCATCAGCTCTCCCGGGAGCGGGATTTCCGTGTGGCCGCGGCCCATCTGAATCACGGCATGCGCCAGACCGCAGAAAGGGACGAGGGGCTGGTGCGATCTTTCTGCGCCGAAAGGGAGATCCCCTTTTACGTGGGGTATGAGAAGGTATATGACCGGGCCCGGGAATGGGACCTGAGTGTGGAAGAGACGGGCCGCCGGCTCCGCTATGCCTTTCTGGCCCGGACGGCGGAAGAAACCGGCGCAGACCGGATCGCCACCGCCCACCACATGGGCGACCAGGCGGAGACGGTGCTGCTGAACCTGCTGCGGGGCACCGGCCCTGAGGGGCTGGGGGGCATCCCGCCGGTGCGGGGAAAGCTGATCCGTCCGCTTTTGAACACGTCCCGGCAGGAGATCGAGGAATATCTGGATCAATGGAATGTGGATTACGTGGAGGATGAGACCAACATGGATCTCACCTATGCCCGCAACCGGCTGCGGCTGGAGATCTGGCCGGAGCTGGAGAGAATCAACGGCGCAGCGAGGGAGAACATTGCCCGGGCGGCCCGTATCCTGCGGCGGGAGAATACGTATCTAAATGAGCTGGCGGCGCAGCGCCTGCCGGCGGAGGGGACGAGTATCCCCTGCCGGGAATTGACCTCCGCGCCGGAGGTGCTGCGGCCGCGGATGCTGCGGCTGTTGATCGACCGGCTCCGCTGCGGCAAAAAGGACTTTGGAGAGTCCCATCTGTCAGCCTTGGAGCGGCTGGCGGAGTCCGGTGGCATGCTGGACCTGCCCGGCGGCGCCCGGGCCGTCTGCCGCGGCGGCGTGCTGACGCTGGAGCGGGCCGATAGAGACGCCCGGCCGGAGACGGTACTGCAGTCGGAGCTGCCGGTCCGCTGGGAACAGGGAACCATCTGTCTGCAGAGTGATCTCCGGAGCCGGGTGGACGAGGTGATCCGGCTGAGCGTCGGGGCGGGACAGACGATCTCTGTCCGCACCTGGCGCAGCGGCGACCGTCTGACACTGCCGGGCAGCCGGGGGAGCCGGAGCCTGAAGCGTCTTTTTGCCGACGTGGGCATCGATCCGGCCCGGCGGGAGAAAATGCCGGTGATCTGCGTGGACGGACAGGCCGCGGCGGTGTTCCGGGTGGGAACGGACCAGAGATTCACCCCGGGAAAGAATGAGAAACAAGTCATCATCACATGGAAGAAGAGAACATAGGAGGACGACAGACATGGCAAAGAACAACATGGATCAGGATATTCTGAAGATCCTGTACACCGAGGACGAGATCAAGGAGCGGGTCAATGAGATGGGCCGGGAGCTGTATGAGCGATTCCAGGGGAAGGATCCCCTGTTTGTGGGTGTGCTGAACGGCTGCTTCATGTTCATGGCCGACCTGGTGCGGGCCACGGGACTCAAGAGCGAGCTGGAATTCATCGGCCTGTCCTCCTATCGGGACGCCACCAAGTCCAGCGGCGTGGTGCAGATCACCCGCGATATGCAG
>CACZNU010000156.1 GCA_902782615.1 Oscillospiraceae bacterium
CACGTCCTCATAGTCCGGACGCAGCTCCTCCGGCAGCATCCCCAGCAGCTTGTCGCAGGCCACGGACTCCACCTGCTTATAGGCGTCGCGGATATCCGGGTTGTAGTACTTGATGGGGGTGGGCATGTCGCCGGTGAGGATCTCACTGGCGTCGTGGTACAGGGCCGCCACCGTGACGGCGCCCTCATCCACGTGGCCGTCGAAATACTTGTTGCGGATGACCGCCAACGCGTGGGCCAGCACCGCCACCTGGTGACTGTGCTCCTGGATGTTCTCGGTGTAGCTGTTTCGCATCAGCGCCCAGCGGTTGATGAACCGCATTCGGGCGATATAGGCAAAAAAGTGATTCATTGTTTCACGACCTCCCCTGTCAGTCTTTCTCCGTCGTTGCCGGTGATGCGCACCGGCAGCACTTGATTGTGGTAGTTCCCAACCGGCACCGCCACCTCCATATAGTTGGGGGCATGGCCCACGCTTTGGCCCTCCTTTTCCTGCTCAAAAAGCACGGGATACGTCTCCCCCACACAGGCGCTCAGATAGGCCCGGTGCATCTCCTCCGCTACCGCAGCGGCCCGGTGAGCCCGCTCCTCCTTCACGGCGGCGGTATTCTGCCGCATGGCAGCAGCCTTGGTTCCGGGGCGGACGGAATAAGGGAAAATATGCATGGCGGCAAAACGGCATGTTTTGATAAATTCCAACGTTTTCTGGAACTCCTCCTCTGTCTCCTCCGGAAAGCCCGTGATGAGATCGGTAGTGATGGCGGGACGGTGGAAGTACTCATTCAGCAACTCCACCGACCGGGCATATCGGGCGGTGTCGTACTTCCGGTTCATCCGCCGCAGGGTCTCGTCGCAGCCGCTCTGGAGGGACAGGTGGAAGTGGGGGCAGAGATTGGGCAGCTTGGCCGCCCGGCGGCAGAAGTCCTCGGTGATGGTCCGGGGCTCCAGGGAGCCCAGGCGGATGCGCATCTCTCCCGCCGCCTCATTGACCGCCTCCAACAGGTCGATGAGACCCACGCCGCCCAACAGATCCCGTCCGTAGGAGGAGATCTCGATGCCGGTGATGACGATCTCCCGATAGCCCTGCCGACGCAGTTCTCTCGTCTGCTCCACCGCCGTCTCCAGAGGCAGAGAGCGCACCGGTCCCCGGGCAAAGGGGATGATGCAGTAGGTACAGAAATTTACGCAGCCGTCCTCCACCTTCAACATGGCACGGGTACGGCTGGCCATACCACCGGCGGGCAGCACCTCAAACCAACGGCGGCGCAGGGCGTCGTCCAGCAGTTGTAGGGGCTGATGCTCCTCCGCCACCTGCTCCAGCAGATCCAGGAAGGCCATCCGGTCACCGGTGCCGGCGATGAGATCCAGCTCCAGGCCCGCCGCCTCCTCCGCGTGGGTCTGGACGTAGCAGCCGCAGGCCGCCACCACCGCCTCGGGGTTCAGCTTCCTGCACCGGCGGATCATCTGGCGGGACTTCTTGTCGCTGACCGCCGTCACCGAACATGTGTTGACGATATAGGCGTCCGCCGCCGACTCGAAGTCCACCAGCTCGTGGCCCCGGCGCAGTAGCTCCTGCTCCATGGCCTGGGTCTCATATTGGTTCACCTTGCAGCCCAAGGTGTAGATGGCAACTTTCATGGTTTCTCCTTGCACTTTTTCCATCCGTCAAAAAACAGCGCCGCTGTTTTTTGAAAAGGCTTGCGGCCTGCTGCAACGCACTCGCTACGCTCGCACGTTTGCAGGCCGAGTTGTGTTTTTTCTGACGCACATGTCGCCAGAAAAAACGTTTTCATGTCTTCGCGCCCTGCGGGCCGCGAACTCTGCGAGACATTTTTCTGCGCGAGTCGGCTTTTCGGCCCGGCCTATGCTTTCTCCTTGCACTTTTTCCGCGCATTTTGTATAATAAAAGGTACGTGTTATTATACTGTATCCCGCCGCCGGTGGCAAGTCCCCCGGCTGGCGAAAAATCTTGCCCAAAGGGGTGTTTTCTTTGCACTATCTGGATTACGCCGCCACCACGCCCATTCCCCAAGCGGTGGCTGACGAAATGTATCACGTGCTGACCGAGCAATTCGGAAATCCCTCCGCCCAGTATCCCCTGGGCTATGCGGCCAGAACTCTGGTGGAGGACAGCCGCTCTATTATCGCCGATGCGCTGGGCTGTGAAGGCAAAAACCTCTTCTTCACCTCCTGCGGAACGGAGAGCAACAACTGGGCCATCCGCTCCGCTGTCTGGCACGGCCGCCGCATCGGCAGGCACATCATCACCACCGCCGTAGAACACAGCGCTGTGCTGGAACCCCTCCGGACCTTGGCGCAGGAGGGCTGCGAGGTCACCCGCCTTCGCCCCGACCGGGATGGCAGCATCACCGTGAAGCAGGTGGCGGACGCCCTCCGGGAGGACACGGTTTTGGTCTCCATGATGCTGGTGAACAACGAGACCGGCTGCGTCTTTCCCGTGGCGGAGGTGGCGCAGCTGCTGAAGGAACAAAAAAGCTCCGCTCTCCTCCATTGCGACGCTGTCCAGGGCTTTTTGAAGGTGCCCTGCGATCCCGTCCGCTGGGGCGTGGATCTCATGTCTCTCTCCGCCCACAAGGTCGGCGGCCCCAAGGGCATTGGCGCATTGTATGTGGCCGATTCTCTGAAGAACTTTCGCCCCCTGCTGCCCGGCGGCGGCCAGGAGCGGGGCTTCCGCTCCGGCACCGAGGCCACGGCCCAGATTGCCGGCTTTGCCAAGGCGGTAGAGCTGCGGCGGAAAAACCTCGGCGAAAAGCTGGAGCGGATGGCCGCTCTGAAAACTTATTGCCGCGAGAGGCTCCTGACCATCCCCGGTATGGAACCCGTGGGCAGCGGTACGGCGCCTCACATTCTGTCCCTATCTCTGGTGGGCTATCCCAGCGCCAACATCGTCACAGAGCTGGGCGCGCAGGACATCTGCATCAGTGCCGGCTCCGCCTGCCACAAGGGCAAACCCAGCCATGTCTTCGCCGCCATGGGGCTTCCCAAGCGGGTGGCCGCCGGGACTATCCGCATCAGCTTCGGCCCGGAAACCACCGAGGCGGACATTGATGCCCTGTACGAGGCACTGAAAGAGCATCAGGCCCGTCGATTCCCCATGCTGTAAAAACTGCCCGGACTTTCTGCGATGCTTCTGATCCAGCATCAGACGAGGTAACTCCTATGTTTCAACGACTCCGTAGCCGGGACGGCGCCTTTTATCGCCGTCTTCTGGCTCTGACGCTGCCCATGGCGGTGCAAAATCTCATCACTTTCTCCCTGGGACTCATCGACACCTTTATGGTGAGCCAGCTGGGCAACGACGCCATGGCCGCCGTCACCGCCGCCAACGTGCCGGTATTCCTGCTGCTGAGCACCGTGTTCGGATTTCAGAGCGGTCTGGGCATTCTGGCCAGCCAGTACTGGGGCAAGCGGGACACGGTGAATATCAGCCGCGCCTTGGGTGTGGCTGCTTTCCTAGGTGCGGGACTCTCCATCCTGCTGGCCATGGCCTTTTTCCTGTGGCCGGTGGCGATCATGGACCTGCTCAGCAACAGCCATCATCTTAGCATTCTCGGGGCCCCCTACCTGCGGCTCATCGGATTCTCCTACGTATGTAACGTTCTGTCCAGTCTGTACGTCAGCGTCCAGCGCAGCGCCGGTAATCCCCGGTTCGGCATGCGGCTGTTTGGCTTTTCCACTTTGCTGAACACGATCCTCAACTACATCTTCATCTTCGGTCACTTTGGCGCCCCGGCCCTGGGGATCGAGGGTGCTGCTCTAGCCACACTCCTGTCCCGGGTGGTGGAGCTGATCATCTGCGTGGTCTACGCCCTGCGCAGTAAGAAGGTCCCTCTCCACGCCTATGCCTTTTTGCGACCCGGCTGGGATATGATGAAGCGGTTTGTCCACTATGCCTGGCCTGTGGTGCTCAATGAACTGCTGTGGGGCACCGGATCGGCACTGCTGACGGTGATCCTGGGCTATATGGCCAACTCCGTGGAGATGCTGGCAGCCTACTCCGTCACCGGCAACCTGGGCCGTCTCTTCCTGGTGGTGTGCTTCGGTCTGGGAGCCGCCACCTCCGTGATGGTGGGCAACGCCATCGGCGAGGGACAGGATCAGGACCAGATCATGGATCTGAGCCAGACGCTGCTGGACTTCACCACCGCGGTGGGCGCCGGACTGGCAGCCGTTTCCCTTCTGCTGATCCCCACCCTGTTCCAGCCGGTAATCTTTCCTCTTTTTAAGCTCTACGACAGTTCTGCTGTTATCGCAACGGCTCTGGCTGTCATGTCCTTCGCCGCCACACCTCTCCACGCCTACGCCATCTCTGCCGTCACCGGCGTGCTTCGCTCCGGCGGCGACGTGCGTTTTTCCACTATGCTGGACGTGGGGCCCCAGTGGCTCTTTGCCCTGCCCCTTACGGCCCTCTTCGCCCTGGTACTGGGCGGCAACTGCTGGATCGTAGCTCTGGCCATTCAATCGGAGAATATGCTGAAGGTCCCCCTCTGCATGTGGCGCGTCAACAGCCGGAAGTGGATCCATGATGTGACAGAGGAGGTCCTATGAGCCTGTTCTGCTGCCCCATTTGCGGTGCCCCCTTGCTGCGGGAGGACTCCGTCTACATCTGCCCCAGCCGACACAGCTACGATATCGCCAAAGAGGGCCACACCCACCTGCTGCCCGCCAACCGGAAGCACTCCAAAATGCCCGGCGACGACAAGGGCATGGCGTCTGCCCGCCGGGCCTTTCTGGACAAGGGCTACTACACTCCGCTGCGAAACGCCCTGCGGGAGCTGGCGGTCTCCCTCACCGGCGATACGCCCCGCGTGCTGGATACCGGCTGCGGTGAGGGGTACTACACCGCCGGCGTATGGCATGCCCTGCTGGAGGCCGGAAAAATGCCCCAGATGGCCGGCATCGACATCTCCAAATTTATCCTGCGGCTGGCCGCCAGGCGGGAGAAGTCCGTCGAGTTTGCCGTAGCCTCCAGCTATCACCTGCCGGTGGCGGACAGCAGTATAGACCTGATCCTCAACTGCTTTTCCCCTCTTGCATTGGAGGAATTCCGGCGGGTGCTGGTGTCCGGCGGTCACTTTCTCTACGTGGTGCCATCGGAAAAGCACCTTTGGGAGCTGAAGGAGGTCCTCTATGACCACCCCTACCCCAACGAGGTGAAGGAGACCCCCTATGAGGGTTTCCGCTACGTGACCATCCGCCACGTGGAGGAGACCATCCATCTGGAAAACCAGCAAGATATTCACGCTCTGTTTCAGATGACCCCCTACTACTGGAAGACACCCCGGGCCGGTGCGGAGCGGTTGGCTCGCTTGGAGACCCTGGACACCACCATCTCCTTTGACATCCACGTTTTTGAGCGCCTGTAAGCGCTGAAAGGACTTACTATATGATGAATTTGAAAGAAAAATTCCAGGCGGCCTTCGGCGCCGCCCCCACCCACGTCTTCTCCGCCCCCGGCCGCACCGAGCTGGGCGGCAACCACACTGATCACCAGCGAGGCTGCGTGCTCGCGGCGGCGGTGGAGCTGGATACCCGGGCCGCCGTGCGGCTTAACGGCACCTCCACCATCCGTCTGCTGTCAGAGGGCTATCCCCTGTGCGAGGTGGACCTAAACGATCTGACCGTCCGTCACGTTGAGAAGAACACCACCGTTGCCCTGATTCGAGGCGTTGCGGCGGGCTTTGCGGAGCGTGGCTTTGCCATAGGCGGTTTTGACGCCTATGTGACCTCCACGGTCCTTCCCGGCAGCGGCCTTTCCAGCTCCGCCGCCTTTGAGGTGCTGCTGGGCACCGCCATCAACCACCTGTACTCCTGCGGTCTGGACGCCGTGGATATCGCCCGGATCGCCCAGTACGCCGAGAACGTATACTTTGGCAAACCTTGCGGCCTCATGGACCAGATGGCCTCCTCCGTGGGCGGCTGCGTAGCCATCGATTTTGCCGATCCCCTCGCCCCGGTGGTGACCCCGGTGGACTTCGACTTCTCCGTCTGCGGACACGCCTTATGCATCATCGACTCCGGTGCCAGCCACGCCGACCTCACCGACGAGTACGCCGCCATCCCGGCCGAGATGAAGGCTGTCAGCGCTGTGTTTGGCAAGGAGGTCCTGCGCCAGATCCCCGAGGCAGATTTCTATGCCCGCCTGCCGGAGATCCGCCAGGCCGTCGGAGACCGGGCCGTGCTCCGGGCTATCCATATCTACGACGAAAACCGCCGTGTGGCGGCGGAGGTGGACGCTCTGCGCCGCGGTGACTTCCAGGCTTTTCTCGATGAGGTCAACCTCTCTGGCTTCTCCTCCCAGAACCTGCTCCAGAACGTGATCCCCACCGGGGCCACGACCCATCAGGAGGTGGCTCTGGCATTGGCCCTGGCACGGCATCTGCTGGGCAGCCGGGGCGCCTGCCGGGTCCACGGCGGCGGGTTTGCCGGTACCATTCAGGCCTTTGTGCCGGAGGATATGCTGAAGGAGTTCCGGCGCGGCATGGAGGCCGTGCTGGGCGAGGGCGCCTGTCACGTGCTGTCCATCCGTCCCCGGGGCGGCATGGTGGCAGAGGGCCAATAAGCATCATTGCAATAAAAAGAGAGGAGAGCACCGCTCTCCTCTCTTTTGCTTTTTGCGATCATTCCTGCGTGGCATAATACTTGACCTGGTCAAGCACCGAATCGGGCAGCACGCCGGCGCCGCCGAAGGCGTAGACGTTCTCCGGTGCCTTCTCCTTCACATAGGCGGCCTGCTCCGCCGTCAGCCCGCCGCGCACCAGCACCATGGGAGCGTGGTACTTGGCGGCGAACACGCTGCCTGCCAGCGCGTCGGGATAGTTGGTGCCGCAGGCCAGACACAGGCTGTTGCCGTCCAGC
>CACZNU010000157.1 GCA_902782615.1 Oscillospiraceae bacterium
ATGGTGCCTGCGGAGGGAGTCGAACCCTCAATCCGTTTCCGGCGCCTGGGCTTAAACCAGACGTGTATGCCAGTTCCACCACGCAGGCAGATATGGTGACCCCTGTGGGACTCGAACCCAACGCCTCCGGCTTGACACTGGAAGTGCCGAAATCTTTGATTTCGCTGCACTTCCGTGTGCCTTGGCTGAGGCCGGCGTCTTATCCAGCTTGACTAAGGGGCCGTATGGCGACTGCGGCGGGACTCGAACCCGCGACCTTCTGATAGACAGTCAGGCGTTCTGACCAACTGAACTACGCAGCCATGTTGGTGACCCCTGCGGGATTCGAACCCTGCATTGCAGCCTTGAAAGGGCTGTGACCTCACCGTTAGTCGAAGGGGCCGTGTCCGCCCGTATGGGCGGATGATTTATGCGATGACAGAGACGGAAACCCCGTCCCCGCAGACCAGGATCTGGTCCACCGTCACGCCGAACACGGCGGCCAGCACCACCAGATTGTCCACGGTGGGCATGGCGGCGCCGCGCTGCCACTTGTAGATGGCCTGGGGCGTGGAGAAGCCGAAGATGGTCTGCAGCTGCCGGACAGAGATGCCGGCTCGCTGTCTCAGACGGGCGATGTTCGCCCCGGTTGCGGTCACGTTGATGACCGGGATGGTGCTCATTTCATGTACGCTCCTGTTCCGGCGCTGAGCCGGAACAGCAGTCCGGCTCAGTTGGCCTTAAAGGTATAGATGGGTTTCAGTACTTCGATGACGTCCACGCTCTCGCGGATGACGTCGATGATGTCCGCCAGGGACTTGTAGGCCATAGGCGCCTCATCGATGGTGGCTTCGTTGACAGAGGTGGTGTAGACCCCCGCCATCTCCCGGCGGTACTCCTCCATGTCCAGCGTGGCCTTCGCGGTGGTGCGGGACATGATGCGGCCTGCGCCGTGGGGCGCCGACCAGTTCCACTCGGGGTTGCCCTTGCCCACCGCCAGCACGGACCCGTCCCGCATATTGATGGGGATCAGAACCAGCTCGCCCTCGTGGGCGGCGATGGCACCCTTGCGGAGGATCATTTCCTCCGTATCGATATAGTTGTGGATGGTGTGGAAGGCATCCAAAGCCTTGAGTCCGGTGCGCTGCAGCAGGATCTCCGCCATCAGCTCCCGGTTGCGGCGGGCAAAGCGCTGGCAGATCTCCACGTCGTGGAGATAGTCCGCCAGATATTGCCCGTACACAAAGCATAAGTCCTCAGGGATCGTGGCCTCGCGGTTTGACCAGTGCAGCGCCTTCAGCGCCGCCTGGATCTCGGTGCGGCGGCCGGCGGCCTTGTACTCGGCAATGAGGGCGTCACGCTTGGCGAAGTATTCCTCCTTGCCCTTATTCAAGTCGATGGCCAGCCGTTGATAGTGCTCCGCCACCTGCTTACCCAGATTGCGGGAGCCGGAGTGGATCACCAGATAACGGGTGCCGTCCGCAGCCTCGTCCACCTCGATGAAGTGGTTGCCGCCGCCCAGGGTGCCCAGGCTGCGCTCTAATCGGCGGGTGTCCTTCAGCTCGCGGTAACAGCACAGCGTCTGGAGGTCGAAGCGCTCCTGTCGGCCCTCCCACACGCTCATGCCGGAGGGAATGAAGTGAGCAGCCTCGTCCAGCTTCTCCAGATCGATAGCCACTTTTCCCAGCTTCACGGTGTACATACCGCAGCCGATGTCCACGCCCACCACGTTGGGAACCGCCTTGTCGGTGACGGTCATGGTGGTGCCGATGGTGCAGCCCTTGCCGGCGTGGACATCGGGCATGATGCGGATGCGGCTGCCGGCGGTGAACTCGTAGTCGCACATACGGCGGATCTGCTCGATGGCCTCGTCCTCCACCACCTTGGCGTAGCAGACGGCGGTATTCACTTTGCCTTGGATCTCTAACATGGTGTTCTCTCCTTTCTTGAGAATAGTAAAAGGCCGCTCGCCCCATAGGAGGCAAGCGGCCTGTGCGTTCGGATGCACCTTATACGGGTGCCTTGTGATCCGTGGCCCGGTATGCCTGATATGGGCGCGACAAAGCGCTGCGGGGATCGTGATAATCCCGCAGGAACTGCTCCAAGAATTCGTATGATAACACGTTACGAAGCATGCTGCTTTGTCCTTTCCGGGCTGCGCCCTTTTTTCTTTCTGGTGGTACTATACCATGGGAATTCGCGTTTGTAAAGAAACCTGTGGTATAAACTCACTTCAATTGTATCTTATGGTCCCATGAAGGAGATTAGATCATATCTTTATCTCCCAAATACTTCCTCCGGCTCCAGGCACACGCCGAACACCCACACGGCCTTGCCGGTTGTTTTTTCCCGTATCGTGACAAGGGAGCGGCGAACGTCCGGCCCGTGCGTGCAGCGGCTTGTGTCCACGATAATGTCGAAATCCTCCCAGTTGCGGAATCTGCGAAGATCATAGTGGTTCCAGGCATACCAGATCTCTTCCCGCAGATCCCGGTCTGCATTCAGTACATGGGGATACGAGGCGATCAGCATCAGCTTGCGGATGTATTCGTGGTAGAACTCATAGGCAACCAGGGAATCCAGCTTGCCGCCTGTAATGAGATAGTCGCCTATGGCATGCCTCCAGCACTCTGCCGCGTCCTCTGCCCGTAAGCCGTTGTCCAGCAGCAGCCGCAGCGACCTCAGAACACACTCATTGGAAGGAAAGGCATAGATCCAGAGCGGGTTGAGGGAGGTACTGCTGCTGTACGGGACGGATGGCTTTCCAATATCCATCCCATATTGTGCAAACAACTCCGTGATGCGGTAAAAATCCTCCGGCGTATCATCGTTGGCGAATAGATGATCTATCACACACGTATAGAGATTACCGGGCCGGCCGTACTCCATGACTCGTCCCGTCGGTTCAGCTCCATTTTTGAGCGGCTCCTCTGCCAGATCGTAGTCAATGACGTCAGCGGTGCAAACCTCCAGAAGGCGCTGATTCAATTCTTCTCTTCCCATTTTTTCTCCCCACTCACTTGCGTGTGCCGCTTTTGCCACATACCGATCACTACCGTACGAATCTCGTCAATCGGTCGCTTGAGGTTCCCTGTCACCATGCATTCTTTCAAATGGAAAACAGTTCATGGTGTAGATACACGAAATCTTCCGTATCAAGCTTTTCCTCTTGCCGGGACAGATAGTTGCACAGCACCACAAGCCGTTTAATTGCTGATTCATCCGGTTCCTCAAGAAAGTCATCCAGCATAATGATGCAGGCCGCCGAAAGATTCAGGCGCGCGAATTGTTCCCTCAGCTCCGACAGCAGAACGCCGACCTTTTGCTCAGTTGTCATATGTTCCGTTGTCCACCGGTCTTCAAACAGCGTGGGGTCATCAGCGAAAAAAGGTGCTCCCAAAACGTCATCATAATCAACGATTTCCCCTGTCACGGCATCCGTCAATTGTTCAAGAGCCTCATCTTCAAAGAAAACGCCGGATCTCTTCACAATTGCATTATCCTTTGTAATAAGGATATTTCTTTTATTGCGATTCTGCATGGGCCGGAAGACCCACACATTGCGCTGGTCTAAGCAAATGCACTGGCCAATCAATTCCCTGGCCGTCTTTCCTGCTTCAGATCGATTCATCTCAAACCTCCCTGTAACGACTCAACACTCTCTGCAGAGCAAATCATCCGGAGCCGCTGCCCCCAATCGTATCCGTTCATCAGTATTCCTCTGGCTAAGTTCCCATTACTTTCGTCATCTTCGGCCGGCACTCCGTCGGGGTGTGGAAAGAAAGCGTATAGCGGCCTTTCCAGGCGCAGTGGCAGCCCTGTCTGTCATAGGGCAGGTTTTGCTCCAGTTCTTTCTTCGTCTCATAGACTCGGATCGTTCCCCTTTGTTCATAGCCGGGATGGATGGCGCTGAACAGACATCGGACATCTTCCTTCTGAAATCCGCGGCAGTTTTCCACGTCGATCTCGTACCATCCGCCGAGACCGGGACATCTGTCGGGGCCTAAGGTGACGTAGTACATAGCAAATCATCCTATTTCACAAGTGGATTTATTCGTCAGCGAGCACATCCGCAAAAGCATCGCACATGTACCGGATGTCCTCGCGCCTTGCCAGCACGTCCAGCCACTCGGCCGGGATACTCTCCTCGCCGTAGTACAGGCCGGCCAGACCACCGGCTACGGCGGCGGTGGTGCCGGTGTCCTCACCCAGATTGACGGCTTTCAGCACGCAGTCGGCGTAGGACTCCGTTGTCAGCAGACACCACAGCGAAGATTGCAGCGTGTGCAGCACATAGCCGCTGCCTCTGAGCATCTGCTCCGGCCATGTGCCAATGGTGGTGAGGGAGCGGAACTTGTCCATCTCTCCGGCAAAGGCCTTCTGACCGGCATAGTAGTCCAGCGCGTCCTGCAGTCCGTTCTGCACGGCGGCCCGGATCTCTTCGCCGGCGCACAAACGGAACACCACGGCGCAGTAGATACCGCAGGCCATCAGGCACCGGGGGTGGGCGTGGGTCAAGGCGGAGGATGCGTGGATCAGGAGCGCGGTCTCATCGTTCAGTTCTCCGCGCCCCGTACCGTACAGATAGAGCGCCATGGGCATGATCCGCATCAGCGAGCCGTTGCCGCAGCAGTTCTCATCCCGGCTTCCGCATTGGTTCAGCGGAGCACCGCTGTAGGACTTGTCTATGGCATCGGCTGTCGTACTTCCTACGTCGAAAACATCGTCCCAAGCGGTGTATTTGGCGTTCCGAAGCCAGTCCGCGTAACGACGCATCTGGTCCTCCGCGTTGAAGCCCTTATGCGTCAGGGAATCCATCAGCGCCAGCGTCATACTGGTGTCATCCGACCATGTGCCGGGCTTCTGCCCGTGGAAGCCGCCGCCCCGCATACCGGTGACAGGATCCTGGCGCCTTGCCTCTCGGACGTAGAACTCCACAGGCACGCCCAGGGCGTCACCCACGGCAACACCCAGGATCGCACTTCTGATTATCTTGTGCAGATCCATGTTCAACTCTCCTTTTCGCTAAACTGTTCGCTGTAAGTGATGGCCTCCTGCAGCACATCGGGATCGAACCCAAAGTCGCGGTAGCCCTCCAGGCAGGTGTCCACGTAGTGCCGGGAGGGAATGCCGATCCTTCGGTCTTCATGCATGATGTAGACAAAGGCGTCCAGTTCCCGCACCTCGCCGGTACGTACGTCCCTTACCGGAAGTCGCAGGGCCTTTTTGTAGTAGAAATTGGGGTATCCCTCGTAAACGTCCAGACTCCTCTCGTGGGCGGCGTTGACCTCCCAGACGCCGACAGGCACGCTGCAGCCCATCTCCGGCTCAACAGTCAGGTACGATCCGGTCAGGCTGCCCTTAAACAGCAGTCGGTAGTTCTTCAGCTCTGCCGTGCCCACATCCTTTGCGCCGGGGCATCGGTCTTCCATCTGCTCCTTATTGAGGTTGGAGCCGTAAGCGATGTAGTATTTCGTTTCTATGACAACTCCCCCCCTCACTCCCATCGATTTGCATAGAACTTGTCCACTATCTCCGCCAGCTCATTGGAAAGGCGGGAGCGGGCCTCCTGCCAGATCTCCTCCGGCACGCCGTAGTATGCCTCCGCGATGGAGCCGATGATCACGCCTTTCATGTGTCGGCACCTCCTTATCCGCGTACGCGCTCCACAAAGGAGAAGTATTCATCCAGAATGGCGTTCAGTACCTCGTCGGGATTCATGCCGCCGGGGTTGTGAAACGCCGTCTCATGTTTCAGACGGTCCGTGTTCTCGTAGCTCAGCAGGTGGGAGTACCCACCGTCCTGTACCTTCCAGGGCTTCTTTTCCATCTTGTTGTTCATAATCTAATTCTCCTTTCTTTCATTCGGCTTCCATGCATGAACAACTGTTTCGCGATCGCTCTATTTCTATAAATACTCACTTCGGAGCGGTTTGTCAACCCCCTCGGAAGACGCATGAAACCTTGCAATAAATATATATTTCATATATTTATTGCAACTTTTTTTACATGGAAGTGAAGGCGAAGAATAGGACATCTGCCACTCTTGTGCCACAGTCTAACACTTTCATTGTCCGAAAATCGGGACTGTAAGGCACCCGCACTTTTGGGCCCTGCAGAAAGAAGCAAGTGCACGATCTGAATAGACCTTTCTGTGGCAACGCTTCAATAACAGGCGATTGAATTCGCAACTGTCTGGGGCTATAATTGAAGATACCATATTCTCATTTCGTGGCGGAATAGCGATTGGAAAGAGTAGAGCAATCGAAAAAGCTGGGGGAAGAACATGAGCCTTTTTGACCACAACAGAAAAAAGGATCCCGTGGAACGCTTTCTGGAGTACATGATCTACCATGAGGTCATGGAAAAAGGAAGAGAAGAAGAGGAAGCGAAAGAATGGACGCCTCCCTCATGGCTGGAAATGCATTTTTACGAGGATATTGGCGTATACACGTATCAATATGATACGGTGGATGATTACTTTGAAGCTGCGGAGCGGCTCCTCTGGCGGCGCAACTGCAAGGAGGGAACGCAGTACGGCGTTGACCCGCTGGATTACGAGACGGAGGAAGAGTATAACGAAGCGCTGAACGAAGCGAGATACGCCTGGCGGGATACCTGCGAAGACGGTTCTGAATACGACCTGGACCCGGAGGACTTCGAGACGGAGGAGGAGTATGAGGACGCGCTGGACGCGGCCAGACAGGAGTGGCGGGAACAGTACTGGCTGGAGGATACCTGCGGACTGGACCCGGACCTCTACGACTCCAGGGAGGAGTTTGAGCACGACCTGGCGGAGGCGAAGTACGGCTGGCGGAAAACCTGTGAGGACGGGTCGGCTTACGGTCTGGATCCCCGGGACTATGAGGACCGGTATGCATATGAGAGCAAGCTTCGCACCGCCAAATACGGCTGGCGGGACACCTGTGATGACGGCACCCGGTACGGTCTGGATCCGGCGGACTACGAGACGGAGCAGGCATACGAAGAAGCACTAGATCAGGTCAGGCGGGCGCCGTATCCCAACGAGAGAACCTTTCAGGCGGCCTGCGAGTTGGGGGAGGCCGAAGATGGGAGTATCACCATCCATCTGGACAGGGAGCAGGCGAAGCAGATCAAAAAGCGCAGCGAGTTCATCCTTCGCGGTAACGTCACGGCGGCGAAGTATCTGACGCCGTACGGAGATTTCCTCTATGCCCAGGCCATCAAGGAGCATTTCGACCTGCCGATCCAACTGGAGGACGAGGACGATGAGACGCGGCACGATATCGCCGACGTGATAGAGCGGATCGCCGAAAAGGATCCACAGCTGGCGTTTGAGGCGTGGGCGTGGTGTCTCCGGGAGTTCACCCCCTACGCGGAATACGAGTCGTCGCCGGGCTACGTTTTTACCGCCCTGGAGGAACTGGACCGGTTACCGGAACCCTTTGCGGAGCGCCTGCCGGACCTGCTGGCGGAGGATCCCCGGACACGGAGTAGGCTCATGGCGCAGAGCTGCTCATATGATACCGTGGCGGAGGCGACCTATTGCTGTCTCCGCGGGGGACACGAGCAGCTTGCCGGGATCATCGCCACGGCATACTGCGATGCAGCTACCGTAAGCAGGACAGTGGACTTTGCCCAAAATCTGCTGGCCTGGTGCAAATGGGAGGAGAAGGGGGATGCGATCGCCCTTCTGGAGCGGTATCGGGATTCAATCCTGCCCAACCTGCAAAAGACGGACAGGAAGGGAGTTCTGGCGCATATTCCGAAGTTGGAGAAGGAAATAGCGGAGCGGGTGGACCATCTGGAGAGGTATGACGACAGATATGCCTACAGCCGCCGGAACGCCTGGCGGACCACCTGCCGGGACGGCTCCGCTTTTGGACTGGATCCGTTGGACTTTGACTCCCGGGAGGAGTATGACAGCCGGCTGGATGAATTGATCCGGAGAAAGGAAGAGGAGGAGCGCCGGGAGAAGGACCGCTGGCGCTGGTATCACTGCGAGGGACCCCGGTACGGCGTATTTCCGGAGAATTACGAGACGCAGGAGGCGTATGAGGAGGTCCTGAAGGAACGGAAGGCAGAGGTCGAGGCGGAGCGGGCAGCGCGCCTGCGCAGCAGGATTGAAGCCGCCGCCCGGAAAAAGGTGGAGGAGATGAAAGAGCGCGAGGAGGAAGTCCACAGGGGGGAGTCAGACCCCCTTGCGGCAACGGACAAAACGGAATACACCTTCTGCGGCGTGACCTTCCTCCATGGGCGGCAGATTTACCACTACCGGACGGATGACGAGACCATTGCCGTGGGAGACCGGGTGATCGTGCCCATCGGGAACGAGGGGCGGACCATCGAGGCGGAAGTGGCGGCTGTTGAAAAGCACACCCGGGCTACGGCGCCCTACCCGGTGGACCGGGCAAAGTTCGTGCTGCGGAAGGTTGATCCGGAGGATGAAGAGTAAAAGAAACAGACCCGTGCCGAGACAGCACGGGTCTGTTTCTTGATGATACGCAAATGAAAGGGGCGGTTTGTATCTCCCTGGTACCCCGAAAACCGGACCTCAGTAACGCAGCGCGCAACAGATCACGTATGCCCAACTGAGAGGGCTGTGGAAGTTCGCCCAGTCACAGAATGCCATGCCGTATAGCTGATGACCATGGCCGGTGCGCGTTCGGAGGTCATACCGGACATCTTATGAAAAACGGGCTATCTATTGCACTTTCACAGCGCGCAAGTGATCCGGAAGCGAGCCGACGACGATCAGATTGTTCTCATCGTCATGAAAGAAGTAAATGCGCAGCAGGTTTCCCGGATCGTTGCCGTTGAATGCAGAAGAGAAGGTCATATAAAATAACGTCTTCGGCATCCAACGTGTTCTCTTGCCCTCTCAAAATGCGAAATCGCAG
>CACZNU010000158.1 GCA_902782615.1 Oscillospiraceae bacterium
CGCTCGCAACTACCATTAGCGATCTACGCCTCAAGAGATTGCCCATGCCATCACCGCCCCGTAGTTGTTGAGGATGTCAATCTCATACCGCTTGCTGGCCTCCACGCTGAAGCCCTCCGGCATAACCACGCTGTCCGGCATCGTAAGCGTGGGAGCCGTTGCTCCGCTGGTGAAGTCGAAGTGATATTGGGCCAGTTCACCGGATGCCGGAGCCGTCAGGGTGATGGTCAGCGAAGTCAGAGCGCCGGTAAAGTGATACCACTTGCCGGCCTCCAGTGCCTGGGTCACAGCACCGCCGGTGGCAACCGTCACCTCGGTGACCTTGTTCTGTTTGGTGGCCAGACCCGCGGCCAGCTGGGCGGGCGTAACACCGCCGCCGCCACCGCCGCCACCGGATCCGTTCTCCAGGTTGGCCAGGTAGTTCAGCATCTCGTTGTTCATGCTCATCTCACACCTCCACGAAAGTGCCGCCGTCCTCATAGAGGACGTACTTCTTGCCGGGGACCCGCAGAGTGCTGCCAGCCGCGAGAACGGCGTCGTCGGCCATATCCTCCACGTCGGCGCCGGTCAGCGCCAGGGAACTGGGCGCGGCATCCCCGATCAGGTGGACCCATTTGACGGTGCTGCCGTCGGCGCGGGTCACGTCTTCGCCTGCCAAAATTCGGATCATATCGTTGTTCCTTTCTCCCTCAATGGGTGCTATTTCCAATATCCCCTTACTTCGATATCTACACCGACGGAAACAGAGCTTGCCTCGGACAGCGTTCCATAGACCGTAAACTGTTCCGTTGTCTTTCCGCTTCCGGATCCTGCGCTGTTGCGCACGCCCATGTTCGACACCAGGTTGGAGTTAGCGGTGCCGGTCAGCTGAACGCCGTAGATGGTGTTGGGTAGAGTAAACGGCAGCTTGAAGGTCGCGCTCTTTGACGTGTTGGACGCCGAGGAGGATAGCACACCGGACATCCATGCCACGAACTGGCCGCTGGCAAACTTCTGGTAATACCAGTTGCAGGTCTGTGACCCCTGCACCGTGGACAGTCCCTGTTCCACTATGTGGTCCGCCAGCACCGTCTGCTCGGTCAGGATCTTCCATCCCGTCCAGACAGCTCCGCTGTTCTCTGTGACGTTGATGGCAATCTCACCGGCATTGCAGCGGAACAGCATCACCACGATCTGGTTCTTGGCCCGTCGATAGATGGCGCCTGTGGAATACTTGTATGCGGTGGCGTTGGGCGTGTTGGTGGTGTTGGCGTTTACGCTGATCAGGTGCATCATGCCCTCATCAACGCCCTGCGCGTAGGCCAGCAGATCACCCTCCACCATTTTGCTCCGGAACCAGTCCTTTGTTGAGCAAGCCTTCACCGCGGTTGAATTCACGGCGGCGTTTTCCTGCCCCTCCAGCCGCTGGATCGCCTGGTCCAGATATTCCTGCATCTGCCAGAGGTAGTCGAATACCGCCCTGTCCTGGATGTTGCCTGGCGGCGGCGTCAATCGGTTCATGGCCTCCCCTCCTTTGTCCCCCCTATCATAGCAAGCGGTGGGGGGTGCTCTCCACACCCCACCCCGCTTGTCTGTGGCGCTATTGATTACGGCGCCTGGTACCGGTTCTTCAGATCCTTCACGCTCTTGACGCCCTGCTCGTCTTTCATCCGTTTCTCCATAGCGTCTTTAATGTTCTCCGGATCCCATCCGTCCGCCACCATCTGCCGGTAGAGCGTCCGATGCGCTTCCATGTCCTTCCGGTACGCCTGCCACAGAAGGTCGTAGTAGTCCCCCTTATAGCTGCCGCCCGGATCCGTCGTCAGCTGCAGATAGCGGTACTGGCCCATATAGTCCCCTTCCAGCCACTTGGCACCGTGCCGGAAGACGGCCTTGCCCAGGTTCAGCACGTTCTCGTAAGGGATTCCCAGTGCCTTGCTGGTGGCGTCGGCCACACTGTCCAGCTTCAGCCGGACGCCGTTGAAGTCCGGCTCCTTGTTTGGATCGAAAATATCCTTCAGAAGACCAGAAACCGTCTTGCCGGCTTTGATAAGTGCGGTGCCGGCATCCGTCAGCGCCGATGTGGTCACGTCGGTGACGCCGTAGTATTTGCCGCCGGTGGCCACGCTGGTTCCCAGCGCCCACACGTCACCGCCGAAGGGGATCTCCGAGAACAGTCCGCTGACCATATCCAGGCCGAGACCCTTCAGCACAGAGAGAAAAGACACGTCTCCCTCCTTGTCCTCATACTTGTCCCGCTTGCCCCGGAAGGCGTTCCAGGCCAGCGTCATGGCGGCGAACACCGCCAGCTGCACCGCCTGGCTGCTGACAGCCCATGCCGCGTTCCGCTTCGCCTCACGCAGCGCTGCCCGGCTCTCCTCTGTCTGGCTGCTCTTCCAGGCCCGCTCCTTGGCCGCCAGGTTGCCCAGCGCGTCGTACAGGATATTGAAGTTCTGGAAGGGCTGCGTCTTGAACATCTGCAGGTTCTGCAGCAGCGTGTCGTCGCTGCGCAGCAGCTGGGGCCGCTGCATGGTGGTGTAGTTGGGCTGCGTTTCCTCGATGATCCGGTTGTAGACCTCCGCTACCTTCTGATAGAAGGGGCTCTTCCCTGCCCGGATCTCCTCGGCGCTCCCCCGCTCCAGCGTTTTGAAGTTGTCCCGCACGTAGATCTCCGCCGCCTTCCACAGCTTCCGCGTGGTCAGCAGGTCGGCTCCCTGCACCCAGTTCAGCGCCGGCAGCAGCTGCTTGCCCCGCTTGGCCATGTCGCCCAGCTCCTGGGTGGAGAAGCCTCTGCTCCTGTACCACTGCAGCGGCGTATAGGCGGCGATCAGATCCAGATCCACCTTGCCCACGTTCTTCATGGCGGCCATCAGCGGCTTCCAGCCCACCACGGCCGCCGCCGTGGGATAGCTGGCCGCCTGCTTCATGGCCACGCTTGCGTTCAGCGTCAGCACGGCGCCGGCGTAGGCGCTGCGCACCTTGCTGAGCTCGCGGGCAAATGCGTTCTGATCCCGGCCGCCCTGCTGCAGGTCGCTCATCATCTTCTCAATGTAGTTGTAGCTTTCTTCTCCCCACTGGCGGCGCACAATTTGCTTGACGCTGGTAGGCGCGCCCAGATCTCCGTTCTTCGTCACGTTCTGGGCCGTCACACCCCACAGCTTGTTGAAGTTCCGCACCGGCACCGCCAGCCCCACGTACTTGGCGTGCATGTCGATGGCCTGAGTCAGCACGCTGTTCAGATCCCGCAGATAGACGGGGCCGCTGCTCTTGACACGCTCCTTCAAAAAGCCCATGCCCTCGATGCTTCCGTCAAACTTGATGCTCTCGAAGTCCTTCCGGGTGAAGCTGTCGTCGGTGCTGATGGGGAAATAGTTTTCCACCTCTGCCACCGGATAGCCCTTCAGCTTCTCGCTGACGGCGTTGATGGCCTCCTTGCTGGTGCTGTTGAAGTAGTCGTGGGCCATGTCGGCAAACTGCCGCTCCCGTGCCGTCATCTGTCCCACGATGGCCCGCACCTCCGACGGCGTCAACTTGATTGTCGTTCCGGCAGCATATGCGTCTGCAATCTTCCCCTGCTTGTAGAGCTTCATGTCCGGGACTGTAATTCCTCCGCCGGCGATGTGCTGCAGGTTCTGGGGGTTCCTGCTGTGCAGATACAGGCTGATCCGCATGGCCGGCGTGATCTTCACCGTCACCGGCCCGTCCTCCCCCAGGCCCCGGATCTCGATCTCCCTGGCGTCCTTGCCGGTGATCTCCTTGGTGAACGCCTTGTCCTCCACGAAGGCTTTGAATCGATCCAGCGCCCGGCGCTGGTAGTCGAACATGGCCCGCTGCCCCGCTGCCAGCTCGTCGGTCAGCGTGACCAGAGGATCCCCGTCCGCGTAGCCGGTCATCCGCCGCACCTGCCGCAGCGGGCTCAGCGTTTGAGTAATGATTAGCCGGTCAAGCGGAGACCCCACGATACCGCTGTCTCTACTGCCAGGTGCATTTTTGATGTTCCGCATCACCGCCAGACCCGCCTCGAAGATGTCCCGCTTTTCCCTGCTCTCGATGAGATCCTTCTCAGTTTTGATCTGGTTTTCGATGTTCAGCAGGGCGTACGTGAGATTCAGCACCTCTTCCCTGCTCAGGTCGTCCACGTGCCGTTCGTACAGGCGGTGAATCCGCTCCTCCGTCGCCTCATCCGGGATGAAATCCGGATCGTTCTGCTTCCGCTCCTGGTACCAGTGCTCCAGGGACACCAGATCATAGATGGTCTTGCCCGTCAGTTTCCGGCTCACCGTGTCCAGATCCTTGATGTACTGGTCGATCAGACCCCGCTGCACCGTCGGCAGCTTCTTGTTCTGCATCCGCCGGGCGATTTTCAGCAGCCGGTCCCGCTCCTCGCTGTCCTGTCGGCGCTCATATTCCCGGGCCTTCTGCTCCTTCCAGTGGTCCTTCAGGGCCTTCATCTGGTCGGCGCTGCGCTGCCGCTCCTGCTCCAGCATCCGCCGGCTGTCCTGCCTGGACTGATAGAGCTGCTCCGCCATCCGGCCGCCGTAGGTGTTGCCGTAGCCCAGGGCCACCGCCCTCATCACCGTGTCCACCAGCTCGTTGGCGCAGTGCTCCGTGGCCATGGCCATGTTCAGGCTGTAGGGATTCTCCATCACCGGCTGCAGGTTTTCCCGGACCTCCGCCATCCGCCGGAGCTGATCCGCCGGGTGGGTGATATCGCTGGGATAGTAGACCTCGCCGAACATTTCAGCCATCTCTGCGTAGGCCACGTCGATGGGCACGCCCTCCTGCCCGGAGGTCAGATTCAGCGGCCTGCCGTACTTCTTCCGGAATTCCGTCTTGAAGTCGGTGTCCGCGTCGCCCCAGTCCGCGAAGTCCCGCAGCGCCTCGGTGGAAACGCGGATCTTGTGATCCTTGTGGTACTTCTTGATGTCGGCCCAGGTTCTGGCCTCCTCGCCGTTCACCACCGTCTCCGCCGAGGACACGATCTGCTGGGCGACGGGCAGCGCCATTTCCTTCATCTTGTCGAAACTGACGCCGTCCTTCCTCGCCGCGTAGTCGATCAGGGCCTTCACGCTTTCGTGGATCTCCGTCTCCTTCACCGTGCCCTCGTAGGCGCGGATGATATCCCGTGCCACCCGCTCCGGGTGGAAGGTTGCCTTGTTCCGCCAGTTGTCCCGGTTCTCCCGGGTGTCCGCCAGCTTCTTCTCGGTTTTGCGCAGCTGCCGCTGCTGCTCGGCAAAGGCCTTCCGCAGCTCCTCGTTCTCCTGCCGCAGGCTCTCCAGACTGTCCGATGTGCGGGAAAAACGGATGTCTTCCTGCGCTATATCGAAACGCTTGGACAGAGGGATGACATCGCCGTTATCGTCGTAGGTCACGGGATCGGCGGATTTTACGCCCGTGTTGTCAAAGAGAATGAAACTCTCGACGTTTTTCCCGTATCGCTTGCCATCTGTAGCCAGATGCATACTGTCATAACCAGATGCCCGCATATACGCCGTTACTTTGCGCTTCATGCGCAGACGAATCGGTTCTTCTGCACTTCTCCACTCCGCCAGGATTTCGTCAAGACGTTTCTCGATTTCGTCCAGACCTGCGCTTGTTTTTTCGTCGCTCCAAAGCGTGTCGTAGTTTTCCTGGTAGTAAGCATCCCAACGAGCATCGGCTTCGTCATACATCTTTTGATATTTGGCTTCAACCGCATCAAGGTCCGCCTGATCTCCGGCATACCCGCGCACGTTTTTCATCCAATAAGAATGGGCGTCGTCTCGGTTTCTAAAATCAAGCACCTTTCCCATCTTGATGAACACGTGCATCTGCTTGCTCCCGCCAATACCGATATCATCGGCATTCGGCTTGAAGAACAAACCCGTCGGTGTATCCGTATCTGTTCTGCCGGCCAGCTCATTATCCGTGTTAAACCTTGTGAAGTCCGCTCCGGTTTGGTGCCACGCCTCTTGCTGATATCCAGCAGCCCTTGCCGCCTCCGCCACCAGCTCCTGCAGCCGTGCTGCGTTTTTCTCCGGGTCTTTTGCCAGTTTCAGATACTCGGCGTCACGGTTCTCAGGCATCACCGCCAGGGAAGTCTTTCCATCCGAATTTTTAGGGTTGCTTTTTGCCCTGTTTTCGGATATACTATCCATAGAAGCACTACGAAGGAAGCTGTACGTGGGGTTTTTACCCCATCGAGCCAGTATGTCCTTTGTAGTGTTTTCTATTTCCGTGACGTCCTTCAGCAGCAGGCCGTTTTTGATCGGCATAATCTTGACCACGCCTTTGTAGTATTCTCCGCCCACCTCGAAAAGTGTATCAAAGTAGATCCAGTCTCCTACCATCTTCGGGTGAAAGTGTCCATCCTTACCGTCCGGCTCTGTTCTGAAATTTGTTCCGGCATCCAGCAGGTTGTCCAGCTCCGTTGAAGCTCTCATTTTTGCCTCGTGCGTTACGGGATCATTGTGTCTTGCCGGCCTGGCATATTCACCCGCCGTAACTCTGTTCACGAATGCCTTCTGATCAATTCCAATGACTTTCCCGGAGAATTTATCGAGTATGACTTTTTTTGCAAGGCGAATCTGTTCATTCAACGCCAGCCCGGCAAATTGGTTTTGGTCGGTATCAATTTTTACAAATCGAGTTCCGTCTGGAAATACTACTAGGCTCATCTTCCCGCCCTCGTTGGGGGCGGTATTTTTTTGCCCATTTGGCGGCCCTCTGTCGCTCTCCTGCTGCCGGACGGCCTCTGTCCTGGCCTCCCGCAGAACTTCGTCCACGGGCGCCTTATCCGCCGCCCAGGTGTCCTCGAACACATTCATGTCGCCCAGACTGTCGCAGATGATCTCCTCCCAGATCTCCGCCTCGGAGAGGCCGCTGCCCGCATAGAGGTCAGCGTACAGCTCGGCCACGGCGTCCAGCTCTTTCTGGGTGAACTTCTCCCGCAGGCGCTTCCGCACCTCCTCCACGTCAATCTCGCCGCCGGCGATCATGTCGTGGCCCACCTCATGCCGGGCGATCTGATCCGCCGTAAAGTGGGGATCGTCCGCCCGGACAAACACGTTCTTGCCCTGGATGAATCCTCTGGCCTTCACAGTTTTTTCACTGTTCGTCACGGTCAGGTTGTCCCCGGCAAAGAGATGCGGTGTAAGGCCCCTTTCCTTTACAATCTGTTCCGCCTGCTGGACGGAGGCGCTCTTCCCTCCGGTGACGATCCGCAGGGAGTCGGTGGAGGATCCTCGGCTGCCGCCGATCAGCTGTGCGGTGCTTCGTCCTTCCCGCGCATAAGTGAACGCAGCCGCTCCACGGTCTGCGGCTCTGCCTTGCGTTTGCCGGACTTCAGCTCCTCCTGTGCCTTCTGCCACTGCTTCAGCCGCTCCGCGGGGATCCGTGCCGTCAAACCGTTGGCCCCCGTCACGTACACGTACGCCTTCTGCCTGTTCTGCGCCATACTGTTCTGCTCCTTCCTCTGTCATCCCGAGGCTCGCAGCGCCGCGGGGATCCACATCTTCCGTCATTCCGAGGCGCGTAGCGCCGTGGGAATCCGTCCCCTCCTGTCTGTTGACCTCGGCCCGGCCCAGATTGTAGGCCAGGTCGATCTGCCCGTCCGTCAGCCCCGTGGCCTGCCGCAGCTCCTCCCTGGTCTCAGTGTCGATTTGGCCGGTGGTTCCGCTGTTGGCCTTGCCGTAGAGATACGCCGCCTGGAATCCGCTGTAATACGTCTCGGGATCCTGGCCTGTCTGCCGGGCCTCCAGGAAGTCCTGTGCTGCGTCTCCAAACTCCCCGGCCCGCTGCGTGAGGAAGTCAGCCCCGGCGTCATTGCGAGGAACGGATCCCCGCGGCAATCCGTTCCCCTCCTCCGTGATTTCCCCGGCCTCTTCCGTCATTCCGATATCCGCCGGGCCACGGGAATCCGTCTCAACCGCGGTCTGCTCTGCGCCGGTTTTCCGGATCCTCGCCTCGTTTTCCTCCACCATCTGCCGGATCATCCGGGCGGGTACGGTTTTGCCCTGCTCCAGCCGCTTCCGGGCCGCCTGTGCTGTCCTGTTCTCCTGGTCGATGTCCAGAGCCTCCTGCACCAAAGCCGCGCTGTCAGCCCCATAGACGTCTCCGTAGGCCTTTGTCTCCGCCGCGTTTGCCATCACCTGACTGTTGCCGCCAAAGAGGCCCAGCACGCCGCCCACCAGTGCGTCGTGCATGACCTCGCTCAGATCCATTTCCCGGTAATTCTGTGCCGCGGTCTTGTCGTTGTAGATGCTGTCAATCAGCGGGGACAGTATGCCGGAAACGACCTCCTCCGTAGCCTCCTCGCCGGCGTTGCCCAGCAAAGCCAGCGCCGTCCGGCCGGCCGGCGTGAGATTCAGCTTTTTCACGGCCTCCTTTGCGCCCTTTACGAGCCCGGTGTTGTCCAGCCAGCCCTTGCCGTAGATGTTCTCGAACACGCCGAACATCTTCTCCGTGGCGACCTCCACCGCAGCACTGGCGCCACCGTAGGACAGCTGCTCACCGTAGCTGCCGCCGGCCTGTCGGACCTGCTGTGTGCCGCCGCCGAATACGCGGGCGCCCATGGCGGCCAGACCACTGCCGGGGACGATGGTGTTTGCCACGGCGTCTCCCACCATCTGCGTACCGGCCACGCCGGCGTCCACCAGCAGCCGTCCTACAGTGCCCAGGCCCTCTTTCGCCTTATCAATGTCCTGCTGTGCCCTTTCCTGCAGCTCGTCCGCCCTGCCGTACACCTTCCTTGCCGCCCCCATTACAGCGGCAGTCTGGTCCTCCATCGTGTCCTCGTGGACGTTCAAAGCCCGCTTGGCCCGGTTGATCATTTCCTCTGCACGGTGGCGCTCGGCGTCCGATGCAGCTTTTTCCAGAACCCCTGTCCAGTACTTCAGCGAGTTCTGCGCCGCTTTGATCTGACTCTCGTTCTCATGTCGATAGGCGATGTCGTTGAGGTGCTTCAAGCCCTCCAGCGCGGTGCCGCCCAGGTTGGTCATCTGGGCGGCGCTCATTCCGGCTCCGCCGGAGATCACTCTGTCGAATCGCGGTCTCCCGCCTCCGGTCTGGATTCCCCTTGCCGCCTGGCTTCGCTCGTTCCGGCTTTGCGGCTTTTTGCCCTCGTCGCCGTATCGGCTGCGCTCGTTCCGGCTTTTCGGCACAAGCTGCGGCCCGGCCTGAATGTTCCGCGTTCTCGCTCTTTCGATGGCGGGAGCGTCCAAGCTCCCGGGCACTGCATTGGCGGCAGCCGTCTCCCGTTTATACTGGTCATAGAGCTCGTTCCGAGCCGCCTGCTCACGCCGTCGGTTGATCTCATTTTCAAAAACAAACAGGTCATCGTCAGAGAGCCGGGATCCCGGCTCTCTGGACATGATTTCGTCGAAGCGACGGCGGTCATTCTTAGGGTTGTACGTAGGTTTCGGCATTATGTGCCTCCTTTACTGGATCATGTTGAAGGGGCCGGTGACGGGCTTTTTCCTCGGGATAATCGCGCCGTTGTTGTCCACGTCGATCACGCCGCGCTTCCACAGGTCGTACAGCTGCTGTCCGTTGACGGTGCCGTATCCGGGCACCTCGTACCTGGCGCTGATCTTGTACTGGTTGCCGTTGATGGGCACTTCCTGCTTGCTGTTCGGTTTGGTCACGCCGCTTCCGCTGGATTTGCCGCTGCTGTCGGATCTGCCGCCACCGCCGCCTCCGCCGCCAGAGGAGGCCGCTGCTCTCGCCGCCTGTGCCGCGGCGAACTGGCGCTCCCACTGCTCGTCGGCCACGCGGTCACGCTCCTGCTGGTAGAGATAGTTTCTCATGTCGCTCCAGGAACCGTAGTCGAAGTTGCGCTCGTCTCCGTATCGTCCGTAGGCCCGGCTGTACTCATCTGCCCAGTCGCCCACCTGATCCCGGTAGCGGCCATAGGCTGCGTTCTCCCGGTCGTTGAGCAGTCCGTACTGGCGGTATTTCTCATCGCCCTCGGCCTCATACTTCTCCAGCGCCAGCCTGTAAAGGTCAGGCACTTTATCGTTGAGCTGCTGGAGGTAGTTCTGATATGCCTGCTGTCCGGCGTTCTGGCTGTAGGTGGAGCCATAACCGCCGGTCAGGCCGGCCGCCTGGCCCATGGTATCCTGCATAGCCCTTTTGCCCAGGTTTTCGTACTGCTGTCGATACTGCTGATAGAGCATATCGCTGTTGAGATCGTACTCAAATGGTTTTCGGCCCACGATCTCCGCATACATGGCGTCCAACTGCCCGGCATAGGGACTCTGGTATTCCCCCGGTTTCTGGCCCTGCACCTGCTTGAGATACTGCTCCGCTGCTGTCACGGCGGCGCTGGGGGTGTACCCCCGGTTGTAGTCCGTCAACGTGCCTGTCCGCACGGTGGTGTTCTGAACGGCAGGGACTGTCCTCTGCAGGTTGCTCATGGTCTTGCTTCCCGCGATGCCGTCCACATCCAGACCGTTCTTGCTCTGGTAGTCCCGGACCGCCGCCAGCGTGTTGTTGCCGAAGACCCCGTCCTCATCCAGCTTGTAGCCCCGGCTGTTGAGCTGTCGCTGCAGATCCCGGACGGAATCGCCCCGGCTTCCATAGGAAAGATTCATGTCCTTCTCCTTTCTGTTACCGCGCGACGTCGCTGCCGCGCTCCACATACTTGCCGATGCTGTAGATGTCGCACTCCTTGTTTCCCACCAGCATGATCCGCGCCGTATCGCACCGCTGTGGATGCACCGGGATCACCGCCGAGCGGATGCCGGAGCTTGTTTTTGCCTCCACCATGCCCTTGTTCTCCCATGTGCCGGAGTCGTCATACTGGATATAGAGCCGGATCTCGCCGTCCGTCTTGAAGCGGATCACGAAGCGGCTGATATACTCCTGCTCTGCCAGATCCAGTCCGATGGTGCCGCTCCGGATCTCCCAATTCACGCTGCCGCCGCCCTCCTGCTCTCCGCCCAGGCGTGTGAGATACCACCTGCTTGCCGGGACCCCCGCGCCCAGCGGTATCTTCTTCCATCCGCAGTAGAGATCGCTGTCGTAGGAGACGAAGCCGCCTGCAAGCAAAAATCCGTCATCGTCCATGTGCCAGATGCCGCGCTCCGTGTCGTAGGTGAAAATGGCGTTGCTCTGTCCCTTTCTCTTGGTGTGAACATACAGCACCGCACCGTCCGCGCCACAGGCCGTCTCTGTCCAGCGCCGCGGCGCGTCGCCCAGATCCCTGCTGACGCACCGTGGCACAGAGCCGTTGTAGGCGCAGATCCCCTCCCGGCTCTTGTAGTAAAGCACGTCGTCGATGATCACCAGGCTCCGCCAGCACCCGCTCTGTACGCCCTGGAACGAAGTGGTCACGATCTGATGGGCGCCATATGCGCTGACGTATACCTTCTCCAGATAGTTCTCCTTGAAGAACAGTACGTGGCCCTGGTAGGCAATGGCACCGGTGAAGGGGCCGTCGCTGCCTCGGCTGGCCGTGTAGCTGTCGGTGGCCAGCCCCTGGAAGAAGCTCCAGTTTTTGAAGTCACCCAGCTTGCTGGCGTAAATTTCGTTGATGGCCTTGCCGTCCACGGTGCCGTACTTGCAGCCCCACACCCGGTTCTCGCACACGGCGATGTAGTCCAGCTCCGGCACCTTCCGGCTGATGGTAAGGCTCACACCGTCGCCCTCATACGGGATACCGCCCCGTCCGGCGATGCCGGCCACCACGATATAGCCGTCTCCCGCCGCCTGAACCAGATGTTCTCCATCTGCCACCAGATTCTGCACCGGAGTCATCAGTTTCCCCAGGCCGCTGACGCTCACCACGTCCCCGGCAGAAAAGCCCCGTATTGCCGCGCTGTGGATTCGCACATAGGGGTCGGTCTTTGTCACCCACGTCTGGGATTTGCCATCGTAGATTTTGAGAACATATCGCCAGTCGTTCTCACTCTCTACGCTGATATCAACCCATCCGTCACCGTTGTCCGGATTTGCTGGCGCAGTTTTCCCCACAGCCAGAATGGTATAGAGATTCCCGTCCTCGTCACACTCGTCGACGTCGAACGCGCTCACCGTCACCTCGTTGCCCACGCTTCCCTTGTCGGTCAGGTCATTGACGTTGACGTACTTCTTGTCCGGCCAAATCAAGATGTAGGCGCCGAAGGCCACCACCTGTTTCTGCTCCGTCAGGTCGTCCTCGCTCACCGGCGTAAGCCCCATGTTTACGTGCTGCCCGTCCAGTGTGCCGCCCCAGAAGGTGATGCCGTTGCCTTGTACCACCGCAACGGTGGGGACGCCGTCTGGTGTGTAGACGGTCACCATGCCGCCGCACCGCGCTCCGATGATTTCATTGTCGTGGCGCAGCTTGCGGGTAGACAGCACCGGGTAGTTCCTGGCGCTCATGCCCTTCTCATCGCTCCACTCACCCTCCCGGATCCGGAGGCCCGCGTTCAGTCCCCCGAACACGTCGATCACCTGCATACCGCGGGCCAGGGAACCCATCTGCTTCATCATCTGCATCAGCGCCCCTCCTCACATCAGCTTCAGCCACTTGTTCCGGCAGACCGGCATATGTTCCCGGTTGTACCAGTCCCGGAAATCCGCGAAGGAGTTCCCAAAGGCCTGGGCGGCGTTGTTGTAGCGCTCGATCTCGTCGTTGGCATAGGCGATGTGCCCCTCCAGCCAGTATCGGTACAACTCCTCGAAGGCTGACGGCGCTGTCAGCTGGCTGTCGCCGTCCGGCTCGGAAAACTCCGTTTCCTCTCCACCCTCATGGGTGCGAATGATCTCCCGCCAGATCAGGTTCTCCAGCTGCACGATCCACGCCAGCTTGTCCTCCCTGGCAATCTGGTTTGGCCGCAGCCGGTCCACCTTCTCGATCAACTCATTTACGGTCATATTTCATCCTCCTCTTGAAAGCAAAAAGGGGGGCGATGGTCGCCCCATCTCCCCCTTTTTCATCACTTCAGGTTGACCTCTGCCATGGACCGCTTCAGCTTATCAGCCTCTTTTTTTGCCCGCTCGTCCGCCTCGTCCTGCAGAAGCTGGGAGTTGATCAGCACCTCATAGATGGGGGCCGGCACCTTCTGAGGTCTGCCCGTGCACGGGACCAGATAGGATCTCCCGTTTACCGCGCAGTAGATGCTCTCCTGATCACCGTTTTTCTTTTTGGGCACCAGGATCTCCCTCATGTCCTGCCAGGGATCATAGGGCTCCTTCTCCTGGATCTCAGTCTCTTTCTCCTGGATCTGGTCCTTTTTCTTGTTTTCCGCCATGGTACGTTCCTCCTTTTGATGGTGGGGAGGGCCGCAGCCCTCCCCAAATGTCCGGATTAGTTGGCCTCGTCAACCGAGCTGAAGCGGCTGCAGCACTCCAGGCGGACCATGCGCTCCTGATACAGGATCATGGCGCCGTTGGTCTCGCCCTTATAACCGAAGGTGCCGAACTGCTCCAGGGGACCGCCCACTTCCTTCTCGCTCTTGATGATCATGTGAGCGCCGCCGCCCTCGGGATCCACAGAGCCGTACGCATCCTTGCCGAAGAACAGGCAGGGGTACACAGCCAGGCCGGTGGGGCAGGTGCTGTCCTTGATGATCTTGGCGTTGGTGCTCTCGCAGAAGCGCACGCCGTGCAGCTCACCGATCTCACCGTTGAAGATCTCGTTGGTGGCGCTGTACTTATGTACCTCGATCCACTCCTCGCAGCGGCGCAGGTCGTGTGCCACGCTGGGGTGGATGATGGCAACATACTTGCCGTCGATCTTGGGGGTGTCGGTCTTCTTCAGAGCGGTGGCTGCACGTGCCACCATCTCGCTGGTCAGCCGGGCGGTGGCGTCCAGGTTTTTGCGGGAGCTCACCTCGGTGGCTGCGCCGGAAACAACCTTGTCAGCGTACATCACGTTGGTGCCGGCGATGGCGTCGTCTCGGGTCAGGCAGTCCCAGGTCTTGCCCATGCTGGCGCCCAGCTCCTCGGTGATCTCCTGGCCCAGGGGATCCACGCTGTGCAGGGAAGCCAGATCAGACACGGCCACGAACATACCCACCTGTTTCAGGTCGTCGGTGATGTCGCTGACGCCGAACTGGGTGCCGTCGGGCACCACGCCCTCGGTCAGCACCTGGGCGTTGGGCAGCTTGTTGGGTCGGCGCACCTCAACCGTACGGCCGTGATTGGCCGGCAGGGGGATCTTCTTGGCAAACTGCTGGTAGAAGAGCTCCGGGCGAGCGTTCTCCAACAGCTCGGTCTCATACCAGACCTTGTCCTCGGCGGACAGGTTGGTGTTGGTGGTCGTGGTGCCCTTGTAGGGCTCCGCGGTGCCGGTGGTGGTGTTTACGTTGATAGCGGTGTCCGCGAACATCTGCAGGCACCATTTGATGATCTTCTTCATCTTTTGCTCCTTTCATCTGGGAGCCGATTATCCGAAGGTAATGTGCTCCCCTCTGGCGATCCTCTTTCGGATCTCTTTTCTCTGTTCCTCACTCAGGTTCCGGGGATCGATCTTCATCTGCGCGGTAGCCTGGCCGGTCCCGGCCTCCCTGGGCCGGTTCATGCCGCTCTGGATGGTCTGGGAGATGGACTGCCGTGCCTGCTCCTCCGCCTGGGCCACCTTGGCCTTCATGATGGCGTCGAAGTGGGTGGCCTTATAGGCGGCCTGCACGGGGTTGGCCGCGCCGTTGGCCTTCAGGCTCACCACAAGGCGTCCGAAGGCGGGGTCCAGCATGGCCTCCTCATAGTTGAAGTCCGGATATTCCGCCTTCACCAGCTGGCCGTCTGCCTCCAGCTCCGAAAAGAACCGCGCCCTGTCCGCTTCCTCGTTGGCTGCCTTCTGCTCCGCCACGATTCGGCGGGACTCCTTCACGGTCTTCCAGTCCTCCACGGTATAGCCGTGCTCCATGGCCTCGGCCTCCAGCCTGGTCTCGTCACCTGTCACCGCATCCACAAGCGCCTTCATATCGAAATCCGGCGCGGAAGTGTCGATACCATACTGCTGCCCCAGGGTTTCCAGCATAGGCGCCAGCATTTTCTCCTGGGAGCGCATTCTGCGCTTTACAGCTCGACCGATACTCTCGTCAAACTCCCGCCGGTATTCCTCATCCTTCTGCAGAAGCTCCCGGAAGCTCATCCGCGGTGCCGTCGCGCTCGGTGCCGCCGTTTCGGTGCTCTGCGGGATCTGCTGTCCCTCTTGTGCGGGAGCGGTCTCTGCCGCCGGCTGGGCGGCCGCACTGTCAGATCCTGTCGCCTCCGGTGCTGCCGTCTCAGCGGCGCTGTCCTCTGCAAAGATCTGCAGGTGCCATTTTCTGTTCTCGAACATATTAAGTTCCTCCTACGGGATTTCAAGCCCCCGCGCGGCTTTCATCTACCCTCTTTCGGCGGGGCGCACCGCTTTTTATGGTCTCATTTTATCATCCGGCACTGGGCGCTCTCCACACCCCACCGAACGCCGCAGGGACAGGTATTCCGGGTATGTCTCCTCCATGAGTTGAAGCCCGTCCGAAATTGTCTCAAAGATCTCTCTGATCTCATCCTGAGCCCTTCCTTCTGTGTGGAAAGCCACGTGCCATCCGCCGTCCTCTTCCCGGATCTCCAGCGTTCCGGAGCCGTCGTCCTCCTTCCGCTGCAGGCTCCGGGCCAGCGCCCCGAACAAGGCGCTGACGCCGGCACACACGATGTCCTGTCCCGCCGGCGCATAGCCTGCATGTCCGCAGAAGGTCATCTCCGGCACGGACCGCCGGTATTCCACCCAGATCATCTGGGCCGCGCAGCGTTCTGCGTCTGCGCCCTCGCTTTGGCGGTGGTGGCCGCCTCGTCGTGGTTCGTCTCCGGCCCCGGCATCTCCGCCTCGCCTCCCATACTGACAGGCGGCGCCGGCTGGCCGCTGATCTGTGCCGCGATCTGCTCGGCAAAGTTGGTCCCCTTCGTGGCGTCCACCATCTGGGCCAGCTGCAGAGCCGTCTGCTGCATCTGGACCAGCTGCTGGAACATGGCTCCGTTTTTGCTGATCTTCTGGACCAGGGCCTCCTTTCCCTTAAAGTCCATCATGTCCAGCGTGAGAAGTGCCTGCTCTGCCTGCTGGGGCGTGAACATGCCCAGCTGCAGGAACTGCAGCGCCAACTGGTTGTAGGTCTCCTTGGTATACTCGTTCTCCCGCTGGGGTACCACCTCGATATCAAACACCGGCGTCCGATACCCCATCTGCCGGCCGCTCATTCCCATGATGGGCTTGGGCTGCAGGTTCCGGTTGTCATAGCTGGTGAACTGGTCCTCCCCCTGCTCGCCGGTGATACGGAAGGTCCGCGGGGCGTCGTAGAACTGCCGGATCAGATCGATGGCCAGCAGGATCACCTCCCGCACCGCGTCGTAGCCTCCGTCGATCATGTCCCGGCTCAGCTTGCCGCTGGCCTCCTGGAGGGCGGCGATGGCGGAGGCCGCCGTCACGGAGGAGGGCACGGAGCCGGTGTTGGCCTCCGTGTTGCCGCTGGTCTCCCGCATCTCGTGCTGCTTCATCTGCATCACGTTCAGATAGTTGCCGCTCAGCTGCGGCGTGGTGATGGGTATGATGCTGTCCTGCCCCAGGTTGCCGTCTGTGTGGACAAACGGCTTATTCCAGTCAGCGAATTCCTCCTCGTTCACAGCCCCGTCATTTCGGATGAAGAATCTGGGCCGGGCCGCGGCCAGTGTATTCTCGATGAACGCCCTGTTCATGAGATCGATCTGCACCTGTGGCTTCTTGCAGATGTCGATGTATCCGAAGCCGCAGGGTGTCCCCTCCTCCGGGAACAGCACGTCGAACACAAAGGGGTACTTCCCGTGGTCGTACCAGCCCCGCTCCGCCATGGACCTTCCCGCCGGCACCTCCGTCACGATCGGAACGCCGTAGTCGTCCGTGCCCTGATACTGCATCCGTGTCGGCACGGCGGTATCGTTTTCCGTGGCGTACAGCACGTGGTTTCCCACGAACTTGCAGTAGTGCAGCACCTCCCTGCCGCCCACGCGGCGCTTGTAGTACCAGTCCACCACGGTGGATTTCTTGCTGGTGTCCACCTTGTCGTCGTATACGTACTTCTTGGCGATCTCGCTCTGTCCCTTCAGCTTTCCCTCCAGCTGGGGGTACTGCTCCACCAGGGTCTCGTTGTCCACCAGCTCCACCTGGAACAGATTGCGGCTCTCCTGGATATCGGTGATCCCCGGCTCCCAGAACAGATTCAGCGGGTCACAGCGCCGCACGGCGATGTCACCCAGGCCGCCCAGCTTCTGCTGATCCCAGAACACGCCGTAGACGCTACAGCCGCTCTTGATCTTCTGCCACCAGCAGTTGCTGTAGGTCTTCTTGAAGGCGTTCTGCTCCAGGATCACCGGCAGGACCTTGCTGAGCGTTTTGGCCTCCTGCTGATCGTCCGCCGCCCGGGGCAGGCAGTTGGGTTCCGGGTAGTTGTCCATGGCGTCCGCGTGCCGGTTGAGCACCACGTTCACCAGCCAGCCGCTGGTGGCCTTGTCCACCGAGTTCTTGTCAAAGCCGTCCCAGTGGCGCATCTTCCAGAACTGCTCGTTCTCCACGATCCGCTTCTCCAGATTCTGTTTGCCCTTCTTGTACTCCATCAGTGTGGTCATCGCCTTGGCGATCTGCTCCTCGCCGATCTTGTCCACCGCCGAAACCTCCGCCGGCAGGTTCTCCATGGGCCCCATGCCCCCCTGCATCTCTCTATCCATTTCTGATCCTCCTTGCGTCCGTGTATTTTCTCATGCTCCCCGCATACTGCTCCAGCGGATCCGCCAGGATCGCCGGTTGCTTCACCGGCACGTTGGGGCGGATAGGCCGCGACATGCAGAAATACCGCACCTCGTCGGCCACGTGGTCCTCCATGCTGGTGTCCAGATCCTCCGGCATGTGCTCGTTGTACATCAACAGCGGCATCGTCCGAATAAAGGCGTTGCATCCCCGGAAAACGTACATCCGTGCGTATCCCTCTTCGTCAAAAGCCATGCGGTAGTGCACCTGCATCCATCCGGGGATCCGTCTGTTATCCCCTTTCTGGAAGTAGATCCGGTACTTCAGTGCCGTCTCGTAGATACTCTCGCCCCGGCTGGCGTCCCAGATGGCCGGATCGGCCACGCCCCGGATCTCCCGCCCCATCAGCCAGGGATGCGTCTCCTCGATCTCCTTGATCTTGGCGAACTGTTTGTCCGGCGTCCACAGCAGGCCCTCGTTTGGTTCCTTTGTGCAGCCATAGAGCTCCAGGATCCGGTAGATGGTGCCGTCATAGGACACTGTCCACCAGCCCACGGAGAAAGGCTTTGCATAGCCAAAGTCGTAGCTCCGATATACCGGCCAGTCAGTTGGAATGTCGAAGGGATCGATCACGTGGGTCCACCGTCTGTCCTCGTAGTGGTCCGGATCGTCCTTGAACTCCTCAAAGAACTGTCCGATGTACACGTCCCAGTCTCCGTCCAGCCACATCCGCCGCAGGCGGTATGGCAGCGCCTCCAGCTGGGCCACGTACTCCGGCTGCGTCTGCATCAAGGCCACGTTGTCCTTGACCTTCGCCTGGATGAAACTGTAGTCCTCCGGTCGCTCGTTGCCCTCAAACCGCCGGTCCACGAACAGCCGTTTGAAGTAGCCGTGGCTGGGACCGCCGGGGTTCAGAGTGTAATATGTCCTTTTGGGAAAGTCGTTCACGCCGCGGACGCAGGCATTGATCTTGCGTATCCACTCGTCCTTCAGCTGTCCGGCCTCATCCAGGAAGATCACGTCGTATTCGGCGCCCTGGTATCGGTCCAGATCCCGGTCCGCGTCGCAGTATCCGAAGTCGATCACGCTGCCGTTGGGAAAGCGGAACTCCTTGGCCGTTTCGTTGTAGCGTGCGATGCCGTGCAGCTCGCCCCTGAGGAACTCCACGTGGTTCTTGATGAGCTCCGGGTATGTCCGCCGCACGATCAGGATCTTGATGCCCGGCCACTGCAGCGCCAGCAGCTTGGCCTTTGTCCGTACCGCCCAGCTTTTTCCGCCGCCTCGTGCGCCGCCGTAGGCCACATGGCGGTGCTCATCCAGCAAAAAGCGTCTCTGCTTCTCGTTTGGCGCGGGGATCCTCAGCTCCGTCATTTCGCATACGCCTCCGCGCCCTCTTCAAACACGATCCTCACGCCGCCCTCTTTGCTCTTGGCGGTCTCCTTCAGCCCCAGCAGTCCCGCCAACTCTACCAAGGCCCTGGTGGCACCCTTGGAGTCGAAGGCCCACTCCCCCGTGGGCTCGTAGCTGTGGGTGTCAAAATTCCATTCCAGGACCTCTTTTTTCTGCATGCACCGGTCCTTGATCTCCACCAGGTCGGCGCACACCGTCTCCAGGCTGATGCCCAGGGCCCGGAACGCCTCCTTCTGGAGTGCCAGCCGGTAGGCGGTGATCACCGGATCCTTCAGCAGCCGGGAGGCCGTGGTGGTGGCCGTCCGGTTGTTGTTGCCGGCCTTGTACCCCGCCCGGATCGCCGCCTGGGTCCCGTTCCGGTCGATCAGATACTCCCGCACGAACACGCGCTGTTTCTCCTGGAGCAGTTTTTCCAGCTCCGACGCGCTCATGCTCTGGAGCTCCTCGTCGGTGTACTGGTTCTTTGCCTTTTTCTGTGCCGCCACGCCCTCACCTCCCCGGCTATTTTCGTCTATAGCCTAACAATTCCCACCCGACTTTTTCCACACCCCACCGACAGCGCAAAAAGCCCGGGCGGCGTTGTAGCCGTCCGGGCAGCACAAATAGACCTGCTCTTCACAGGTCTGCGTATTTGTTTTCCTGGATCATCCGGTAGACCTCGCACTTCTCGTAGTTCCGGAAGCAGAACACCTCCATGTGCTGCTTCCGTTTCTTGTCTCCCCGGAAGGTCAACCTCACGCCGGATCCGTCGAATGGCCCTTCGCAGGCCACGGCCTTGTCCCAGTCACCTCGCCAGAACGGGCACTTCACGTTTGCTCTGGCCCATCTACTCTGCTGCATGGTACGCCCCCTTACCCGTCCGTGTACGCTTCGGCGGCGCGATGTACCGTATGTAGTTGGCGCCCGTCAGCACGTCATATCTCTTGTCCACCACCACGGCGCCCGCCGGAGCCCGCAGCTCCCGGTCGGTCAGCACGTCGTATTCCTCCACCACAGGCTTGTCCATGTTCCGGCTCACGTGATACTTCTTTCGGTCCGTCTCCCGCCCGGCCTGCCGCAGCAGGTACAAGGCCAGCGGCGTGTAGTCTGACATCCGCCGCAGGGGCTCACCGTATACGCCGCCC
Organism: Oscillospiraceae bacterium; assembly: GCA_902782615.1. Taxonomy (GTDB): domain Bacteria; phylum Bacillota; class Clostridia; order Oscillospirales; family Oscillospiraceae; genus Vescimonas. The sequence goes on from CACZNU010000158.1 coordinate 20,176, forward strand.
AGCCCCCAGATCTCCTCCAGTGTCTTCTCGCCGCACCACCACTGTCCGTCCCGGAAGACCATGCCCTCCCCGGAGATCACCAGATGCACGTGGGGCCGGGCCACCTCACCCGTACGGCTGTTCTTCTCGCTGCACACGCTGACCCACTTCACCTGTCCGCAGCCCTGGCGCTTGAGCTGCTTCTTCAGCCGCCGGATAAACAGCTCCACCGTCTTCTCCTGACTCTGCCAGTCTTCCGGCAGGGCAGCGTCGTCATAGCCCAGCTTCAGGAAGAGATCCTTCTCGCTGAAATTGCAGTTCAGGATCCTGGCCAGGTTCTTGACCGCCGAACGAAGGTTGGCCTCCAGCTTCTTCAGCGTGGAGCTGCCCCGCACTCTCTTTCTCCGTCCTGAGCTCTCACCGCAGCGCCACGCCTTGACCTTCTCCACCACGCTGCCCGAAATGATCTTGTATACCACCCAGCGTCCCCTCCTCATGATCGGATCCTCCCCGCTTTGTCTTTAGATCATAGTCCCGCGTCCGCACCCCGCCTGCGCGAGGCACGTCAGCATTTGTCAGCACGCCAGCCTCCTCGTCATTGCGAGGGCCGCAGGCCCGTGGCAATCCGTCCCCCTTCTGTCGAATGAGGGCGTAAACATAGGCTTTTAAGAGCCTATGGAAGAACGCGCGCACGCGCGTTCTATAAAGTGGTGCCACGCACGGGGCTCGAACCCGTGTCCGCCGATTATAAGTCAGCCGCTCTTCCTCTGAGCTAACGTGGCATGTCATTGCGAGGCCGCTCTGTGGCCGTGGCAATCCGCCTTTTCCGCTCCGCCCACGGTCCTGATCGCCTAGGGCCGCCGGCGCAGCCGCCCGATGGTACGTATGTTTGCATACATACCATCGGGCATTTGCCTATCATCCGAGGATCGTCATCAGCTCATTCAGCCGGCTCCGGATTGTTCCGGCCAGCCGCAAGGCCTCCTCCACTTCGCCCACAACGCTTTTTGGGTCTTCCCGCGACGGCGCCGTGCTGCTTCTCACCGCTTCTTCGCCGCCCAGCTCCACCACTGCGTGTGTTGCCATATCGGCGGATTCGTTCAGAATCGAACGCAGCTTTGCCTGCATCTCGCCGAGAGGCGCTTTCGGCCCTCTGCCCGCCTCTTCGCACGTCATCGACACGTTTGCCGTGCAATTTTCATCAAACCGGAACATCATCTGTCTCCTTTCTCGTCTCTTTCGGTTTTCTCAGCCGTCGGGATCAGCTGCAGCCCCAGCATGTCCACCACCATGGAGAACAGCCGCAGCGCCTCCGGATCCGTCAGCTTAATTGGTTCCCCGCAGCACGGGCACCGCTCCCCGGTCTTATAGATCTTCACGTTTCTTCCTCCTCATACCGGCATACGCCTGGCCAGTCAGCTGTTGGGCAGAAATCCGCGCAGGCCGGGCAATCCCCGTTGCAGCAGATCTTCTGTCCGTCATCGCTCATCCATATCCATTTGCACATGGTTCTGCTCCTCCGTCCTGTCGGTTGCAAGTATCCTTCCTGCTGGGCAGCTCTTACAGTCACCATCGCAATAGGTCCATGCACCGCCGCACGGACGCACCATGTTTTTTTGTTCACCATCCATTTCCCGTTGCCTCTTCTTTCAGCCAATCAAGCCAGTACTCTGTGGAAACTGTACAAGTCACGTTCTTAATAAACTCCGCCAATTCCTCATCCGACATCAACCGGATCTTTTCAGCGTTTGTCATCCTCTTGCTCTCCTTTGGATAGTCAAGATAGGCTCGTCTCCCGTAAATTTCAGCGTTCCAAAATAATGCTTGCCTTCACCTTTGCACAGAAACACAGGCTCCCCTTCAAGGAATAATCCCATATCCTCTCCACATTTAGGACATCTTAAAGGAACACGCTCATTTTTTTCGGTTAACCAAATTTTTCCGTTGGCCTGCTTCAAGTAATCCATTGTTCGTCTCCTCCTTATCTATCAATCCAGCACAAAACAATGATAGTCAAACAAATAATCAGCGTAATCTGTACGGCAGGTGTCATCACTTCGCTCACCTCTCTCCGATCAGCCGCACCGTGGTGTGCCCCGGCGTACCGTCCGCCGTGTAGTCCACGATCACGCCCACGCCCGCCAGAGTGCCCTCCTCGTAGAGCTCCACCTCCGCCTCCGGAAACGCCTTCTCCACGTCCTGGAGCACGTGGAGCAGCCCCCGCAGCCCCATGCGCTGCGGCGCCTCATCTTCCTTCTCCGTCATTGCGAGGCCCGCAGGGCCGCGGCAATCCGTTCCCTCCTCCTCGTCATTCTGTATAGCCGGTTCCTCCGGCAGCGTTTCGGTCCGGATCTCATCAGTCACAGGCGTCTCTTCAAGCTGCTTGATCATCGGTTCGTTCACCTCGCTGTTTTTTCTTTCTTTGCTTTTTCGCTCCCGCTGTGCCGGCAGCCGCATCCGGTACCGCCATTCCCGCACTCGGTTCACCGACTCGCCCAGCGTCTCCGCAATGCCCAGATCATTCTGCCCTTCCCGATAAAGCTCCATCGCCCGGATCTCATCCATGGGCGGCTTCTTCGGAACGCCCATCGCCTTGTGCCGCTTCTTCACCGGCACGTCCAGCCCCAGCGTGATCAGATACTCCCGCATCTGACTCTTCTTGCAGAGGTTCCTGTCCGCCAGGATCCCGATCTGCTCCTCCCGGTCCTTCGCCTGGCGGTAGCAGGTGATGATTTCGCCGTCCGGCATTTGCATCTTCATATGTACCCTTCTTTCTCTTTTGAATTTTTTCCGCCTCCGCCCGGAACATCTCCGGCAGGGCAAACACCGTGATTAGCGTCTTGCCTCGGAAGATATACACGAAACCCTGCCAGATCCGGATATTGTCGCCCTTCCAGTGTTTCAGGTAGAGCATACTGACGTAGCTGCGCAGGTCTCCGTTGGTCTCCCGGTGCCGGACGCCCTTCCGCAGGGCCGCCTCGGCGCACCGCCGGGCTGTCTTCTTGTTGGCCGCTGCCCCACGTTCACGCATCCGCGTCCGGGCATGGGCCGTCAGGATCACCTTCACGTGGCTGCCGCCCCGCTTTCATTTTCTTCGTCATTGCGAGGCCCGCAGGGCCGCGGCAATCCGTCCGCACCGTTTCCGTTCGTCAGCCAGAAGTTCTCCTTGTTCAGCCTCTCGACTTCCGCCTTGAGCGTTCGGATCTCCGTTTCGTCTCGCTCCAGCACCGCCAGCAGCCCCTTTTTCAGCTCGCCAATGCAGTTATCCACGGCGTGCAGCGGGCACTCCACGCTGTTGTAGCTGTAGCAGTCCTGGTTCACGCACACCCGCAGAGCCTGCATCAGATCCTCTCTGGTCAACTCTTTCATCACGCCCGCCTCCTGTTCTTTTTCCGCAGCTCCCGCAGAGCGCCGGCCCGCCGGGCCGCCGTCATGGGGCTGCCGTCCATCCATTTGGCGCCGGACCCCGCTTGTGCGGCCCGCCAGTCCCGGTATTCCGCCATGCGTTTCTCGTACATTGCCCACCCGTAAGGGCAGCTTTCGTTGTGGCAGTGCTCGTTCCTGTCCGGGCAATCAGCCCGGCACGGATTCACCGGCTTGTCCATCCCTACCGCCTCCCGTCATCATCTGAAAGGCTGCAGATCACCAGCATCCCGGTCATGCAGACTACAGAGATCAACCCGTGCTCCGGCGTCTGCGTTGCCCAGCTCAGCGCCGACATCAGCGCCAGCACGACGATCGAAATGATCTGTCTTCCCCTCATTTTTCTTTACACCTCTTTCTTCACACCTCGTTGGCACCGCGCTTCGCTGCCGCCGCGATAGCGGCCCATATCAGCGCCGTGCCCGCGGCCGCCTTGCCCAGCTCCAGCAGCTCGATCCTCTCCTGGTCGTCATTTTTCTCGACGACGGCCTCCCAAATCTCCCCGTGGAAGTTGTCTGCGTCCTTCTCCTGTTTTTTGGCCAGCTCCAGCAGCTCCTTGATCACGGCCCACGCCTCATAGGCGCTGGCGAATGGCCTCTGCATGTCGTTTGTCTCTGCGTCGTTGCAGGTTGCCACCAGTTCCTGCAGCTTTTTCAGCACCGTCTCTTCAAAAAATACCACGTCTGTCTCCTCTCTCCTCCACGTACCGCCAACTCTGGGGCGGCGTGAACACGCCCAGCTTCTTCAATTCCAGCGGTCTCTCGTAGATCTTCAGCTCCGAGATTCCCCAGCCCTGGCCTTCTTTTCCGTTCCCCAGATATTTCCACAGCTCCAGATCCGTCATCCCCAGCCCCGGGATCTCGATGGGCGGGTCCAGCGCCTCCTCGCCACTGACCGACACGGACAGCGGGACCAGATATTGGCAGACGTACTCCCCGATCACCTTGCCGTTCAACACCTGGTGGTGTGAAAACGCCTCCGGCGCCGCCTTGTGATAGAGTCTGATCACGCCGTCATGGTTGCTGCGGTACAGCGTTTTCTTTCCGATGGTGCAATAGATGTAAACCTTGAACGGCGTCCCCTGGTTCGGTCGATTCTTCCGTACCTCCACGGTTTTCTTGCCGCTTATGATCTTCTCGCACCACTCCGGCTGGATGGCCTGCAGCACGTCTTTACTCATCCGTTCCCCTCCTCGCTCCTTTCCTGGTCCTCCAGCGCCTTTCGGTACCCCGCCAGATACCCGTCCCGGTACCGCTTATTGCTCCGATCGTCAAGCTCCTGCACCTTGTCCAGCAGGACCTCCGGCGTGATCTCGATCCCGTACTTCTCCAGCACCTGGCAGATCTCCCCCGCGATGGCCTCGTCCTGCTCCTTCGCCGCGGCCTTTGCAAAGGTCTCTATCAGATCCTCCTGCGGCAGCATCATCACGTCCTCGATCCTCACGTAGACGCCCATTTCCGGCTCCGTCCGGCTGTTCTCGCTCCCGCCTTCCAATGCCGCCGCTTCCTGTTCGATGTATTTTCTCATGGCCTTCACCACCTCCCGAAAAATCTCACGCCGTGTATCTCACAGATGAACCGCTGGCTCTCGTGCCACGGGCTTTCGCAATAGGCCGGCGCATAGAAGTACAGCGCCTCTCCGAAGTCCACGAACGTCACCCCGGAGAGAAACACCGCGTCCCAGGCGATTCTCGCCTCATCTGATACCCATTCCACCGGAGCGGTGTATTGATACTCCCGGAGGATCTCCGTCACGCTGTGCGCCCAGTCATCCCGCCGGCATGCGTTGTAGAGACACTGCGTCACGCCGTTACACACCAGTTGATCCGTCCCGCCCTCTGCGGTGATTACCCGCAGGATGTAGTCTTCATCCGGAGCAGCTGCACTTTGACCGGTCAACGGCGGTTCCTCCAACGATGGTTCCTCCGATGCCGAATCGTAATTGACTATCGCCGGCACCGTCATCCCAAGGAGCGGAGCGACGTGTGAATCCGCTTCTCCGGTCTCGCATATCATTTTGCCGACCTCGGCAAAATGTTCCGCCTCCGCCTCACCGGAGATCACCGTGGCCGTCATCACGGCCAGCGTCATCATCAGCGCCAGCAGCGCCACACCGATCCATTTTCTCACTGGGCGCCTCCTCTCTTGTGTGGCCGCAGGCATTCCCGCTTCCGCCAGCGGTGTACGCTGCTCTTGCTGATCCCCAGCTCCCCGGAGATCTGCCTGTCCGTCATGCCCCTGTCGTACAGCTCACGGATCCGCCTTGCCGTCACGGCCCGCTCCAGCTCCGCCGGGATCCGGTCCCTTTCCCTTTTCTCCCGCTCCCGCTTGAGGGGACATTTCCGAATATCGACGTCAGCGCCCAGTTTCCGGCATGCCGCAAGCCGTGTTTTCCCGGTGATCGTGGCATAGTCGCAAGTCCACGGCTGGCCCGGCGTTGCCCGGTAGAAGCAGCTGGCCCGGCATATATCCCACGCCGGGTTCCGCTGCTCTGTCTCCGCGCCGTCCGTCTTCTTCTCCGGTATTACACTGTCCATTCCCTCACCATTCCTTATTTAGAATATTTTCATCTGCTTCTCACCGGGATCAAAGTTCATCCAGAGCACTTCCCGGCGTTTACCCGCCGTCTGCGCCCGGGTATCTATCTCCTCCCGGTGCCACCCATCCAAGGCGGAGTTGTATAACGGGCTATCATAGCCAGAGAGGAGCACCGGACCACTGTGAGCCTTAAGGAGATCCAGGAGCTCGACGTGGTCCGCCTCGCTCATTTCACATCGGTACTGTTTGCCGTGGCGTGTGCTGAGCAGATACGGCGGGTCGGCGTAGATCAGGACGTTGTGATGGTTAAAGCGGGCGATCACTTCCGCAGCCGGGCGGCGTTCGATCTGGACACCGCGCAGCCTTTCCGCCGCATGTTTTATTCGCTCCGGTGTATCACACCAGCCCTTGGCGGCATAGGCAGCCTCCCGGCCCTGGACGTCGTTTTTCCAACCGACCTTGATTTCGTTAGTACGGAATCCGTGGCCCATCATCATCTTGGTGCAGAAGATTAATGCTCGCCTGAAACTATCGGTCTCAGTCTTGTACGCCTCGATTGCCTGGTCGTAAACCTGTCTGGCATATGGTGTCCAGTAGATGACATCTGCAAGGCGTTCTGGATCCCTCTTGAGCCATTCGAAGAAATTGACCACATCACCATCCAGATCGTTAACCGTTTCAATGGCACTGCGGGGCTTGGTGAACAGTACGGCCCCAGACCCGAAAAACGGCTCCAGGTAACTATGGTGAGGAGGAAACATGTTGATGATCCACCGCGCAATAGCCCACTTGGAGCCGGGGTACTTAACGATGGCATTCACGGTGTTACCTCCTCGCGCGCTCTCTCAAACTGCTCTAACTGCGATTTCAGCATTTCCACAGTCAGCAACGGGAGTATGACATCAACGGCAACCTCGTACTCAATACCATTCCTGCTGCGCATCCCAAGTCGTGTGATCTCCGCGTCCAGCAGTTCCGCAGGGATTGCAGCATCGTCAAGCCCCCATCCCATTTCCGGCTGTCCGTTTTTCTTCCGGTTATTGTGAACATTTATTTTCTTCTCTATATCGCTAACTTTGCCTTTGGCAATATCCCAAAAAAGGGAACCATGACCAACGTATGGTGCGTTCTCTCCAATGAACCAACGGTGGAGATAGTGAATGTTCTCGTCACGAGCTGTAACGTCAAGCCTGGTGATTGTCCACGTGACTTCTGCAATATCCCGGATTGTCATCCCGCCACCACCTCCATGAACTGGGCCATGGTGGAGATGTCGATCACGCACCACTCCGGCATATTGGCCGCCACAACGGCGCGGGCCATCGGCGGACACACGGCGTTGCCGCAGCGGGCCACCTGGTCGCTCTTGGAATAGGGCTTGCCGGTGTCCGGGTTGATCATCTCGATGATGTAATCCTCCGGGAAGCCCATGGCACGGTACAGCTCCCGAGGTGTCAGCATCCGCAGGCCGATATCCCGGATGTAGTACCACGCCCCACGGATCCAGATCAGCAGCACCTCATCATCTGTCAAATGGTAGTCGCAGTATTTGTTGAGCAACTCCCGAACCCGGGGCCAGTAACCCAGATCGGCGCCGGGTGCATACTTGACCGTCTTCACAGCCACAACCGCAAATTCGCCGGCGCTGGCCGTCACCGTCCGCAGAGGACGGCGGGCGTCCTGCCCAATGTCCTGACCCTTGAACTCAGCCACATGAGTGCAGACCAGAGACTGTCCGCCGCTGCCCGTTACGGTGTTGACTGGCTCCATCGGACTGTTTCCTTTGCCGTTATAGCCTCCGGCATGGAACGGCTGCATGATGGCCGTGGTCAGTGCTTCCCGGTCGTGGCTGGTGACCGTGTGCATGGGATCCGCCACGTCCAGCGGAGCGCCGTTGCCATAGTACTCGGTGATCTGCGCCGTCACCACGGCATAGCGGTTAGAAGCGTCCACGGTGTTGATGGGGCCATCCAACCCCTGGGCCCTGACGAAATCACCGCCCTGCTCATCGTGGTACTGGGACAGATGTGGGGCCACCAGACAGGCCTCAGCCTTTGAGACCGTTGTTGTGGCTGGCTCTCTCACATCCCGGATGCGGTCACCGCCACCTGTCTGGCCGATCTGCGCCAAAACGGGCGTCACCAGCATCTGATTTCCCGCGCTGGTCACTGTATGTACCGGCTGATCTGCAGGGGCACCGACGCTGTTGCTGGTGTTGGTGACCGTCAGCGGAGCCAGAAGCGGCGCACAGACGCCACCGGTGTGTTTTGCGGTGATGGTCTTGTATGGCTCATCAATGCTGTGGATATGTCCGTCTCCACTGTGGTTACACTCAACGATAAACGGATTGCCGCTCTTGATCGTGTACTTGTCCACGCCACGGATGGCACGGCGCTGGGTGTTGTCTGCCAGAGGCCTCCGGGAATCGACGCCATATTTGGCCATAATCTCTTCGCGCGTCTCGAAGATGGACGGGCACGGGATACTCCAGTCGATAATCTCCGCCGCAGATACCCACGGCTTGCATTTGCCACTCTTGACCGCCTCGCTGTTTCGCGGGGCATGTGTCCGCTCCGGCCAGATGATAGGCCGACCATCACACCGAGCGATCAGCACAAACCGCTTGCGTGTGGTAGGCGCGCCGTAATCGGCGGCTACCAGCTCCCGGAAGTCCAGGTCATACCCCAGGCCGTGGATCAGCCGCAGTACCTCCTCCCCGTCGCGGGGGATTTTCAAGAACTCGCAAGCCTCATCCAGCGCCGGGCAATCCGCCGGGACACCGATGGACAGCATGCCGATAAACGCCTGGAAGGTCTCTCCCGCGTGGTCCGGGTCCGGCATATACTGATCCTTGCCGTGCTTGTCCTTGCCCGCGTAGATCAGAGGACCCCAGCTCTGAAACTCCTCCACGTTCTCCATCATCAGCACCCGGGGGCGCACATCCATGGCCCACCGCAGCACCACCCAGGCAAGGCCCCGGATCTTCTTATCTACCAGCGGTTTACCCTTCGCTTTGGAGAAGTGCCGGCAATCCGGCGACGCCCAGAGAAAGCCGACCGGGCGGCCACGGCAAGCTGTTTTGGGGTCTACCAGAAAGACATCTTCCCGGTAGTGCTCCGTAAAGGGGTGGTTGGCCTTGTGCATCAAAACGGCGGCCGGGTTGTGGTTGATGGCAACGGTCATAGGCCGCCCCGTGGCGAGCTCATAGCCCGTTGAGAGGCCCCCACCACCGGAAAACAGGTCCACGGAGATCTCGTCGTTCAGGTTAATCTGACCTCTCATCCCGTTTCTCCTTTCGCTTTCCTCGCTTCCCTCCGGAAGTACGCCTGCTTGGCGGCCTTGATCCGCTCCTCTTCGTGCTGCAGCTCAGCCGTGCACTTGGGGCAGTACTCCTGCTCGTTGTAGGCGTTGTACTTCCTGCACCGGGGACACACGTGGGGCATGATGTCACTTTCCCGCGTCACGTCGCAGCTGAATACCACTCTGCCCCATGGCACGCCCCAGAGCTGTGCCGCTTTCATCGTGGCCTGCTCTGTGTTCTCCGCCACCACCGGTGCCAGGCAGTGGTCTGGGTGCCGAACCGTGTACCGGTAAAGCAATTTCGCCTTCTTCTCAGCCAATTTCCTTCGCCTCCTTTTCCCAAAGCCTTTCCACGGACCCGTCCGGGTGGTACCGGCACCGACGGCTTCCCGTGCGGTCGCAAATCCGCACCACGTCTACGGCCTTTCCGCAATTCGCTGCGATCCGCTTAGCCGCTCCCACGGCCTGCTCCATAATGGGCGTTCCACCCAGGAAGACACCCTCTGCGTCATACGTCAGATACTGCCTCACGGCTGCCCTCCTTCCGTACGCTTTCATACGTTGCCCCGAAGCGCCGCCGACCGCAGTCCGCACAGCGGATCTTCCGGTCGATGCCCGTGATGGTGGGCCGCAGCTTCTCACCGCGGGCCTTCCGTGCTTCTGCGCAGGGCCGGCACAGGTCAATGGTCGTCATGCTCCCGCTCCTTTC
>CACZNU010000159.1 GCA_902782615.1 Oscillospiraceae bacterium
CGCGCTGGCAGGCAGCGTGTTCGCCGCCAAGTACCACGCCCCCATGGTGCTGGTGCGCGGCGGGCTGACGGCGGAGCAGGCCGCCTACGTGAAGGAGAAGGCACCGGAGAACGTCTACGCCTTCGGCGGCGCCGGCGTGCTGCCCGATTCGGTGCTTGAAGCCGTGAAGAAGGCCGCCCGGTGATGCCTCCGTTCTGCGCCGTACCCAACGCCCCATATCCTGTAACACCCGAAAAAGCGCCCCCTCCCGGGGCGCTTTTTTTGTAGATTATTGTGGAAATTTGGCACAGAACTTGTTATAATAAATTGTTATTTCGAGTATGAGCGAGGGAATCACTATGGAAAACAACAAGCGACGTCCCGGCGACCGGAAGGACGGCGTCCTGCTGCGGAAGCTGGACTCCATGCACTTCATCACCGCCATCATCTACCCCAACCGCTGCGACAACGAGGCCTATATCTCCGAGCGCATCGATCTGACCCCCATCAAGGCCTACATCGCCAAAAAGAACGAGACGGAGACGGACTTTCCCTACACCTTCTTCCACATCGTGGTGGCGGCGCTGGTGAAGACCATCACCCTGCGGCCCAAGCTGAACCGCTTCATCGCCAACAGCAACTTCTACCAGCGCAACGAGGTCACCGCCTCCTTCGTGGTAAAGAAGGAGTTCAGCGACCACGGCGCCGAGGCTCTGGCCACTCTCCACGCCAGGGCGGACGACACGGTGGAGACCATCCACCAGTATATCCGCTCCCAGGTGAAGAGCTGCCGCAGCGAGCAGGCCGACCCCACCACCGACAGCATGGACATGCTCAACCGTCTGCCCCGCTTCATCAGCAAGACCGCCATCCGGTTCATCATGTGGCTGGATAAGCACGGCTGGGTCCCCGCCTCCATGATCGAGACGGACCCCTATTACAGCAGCGTGGTCATCTCCAACCTGGGCTCCATCAAGCTCAAGTCCGGCTATCACCACCTGACCAACTGGGGCACCTGCTCCCTGTTCTGCATCATCGGCCAGAAGAAGCTGAACCCCTTCTTCGACGAGAATGGCAGCGCCGCCATGCGGGAGACCCTGGATCTGGGCCTGACCATCGACGAGCGTCTGGCCGACGGCTACTACTACTCCAAGTCCATCCGTCTGCTCAAGTATCTGCTGGAGCACCCGGAGGAGCTGGAGAAACCCTTGAAGGAGGAAGTTTCCTATGAATGAGATCCTGGAGAAAGAAGAGATCCTGGAAAACGGGCTGAAGGCCCCCTGGCTCAAGAGCAAGGACCCGGAGGTCCCCGCCACACTGACCTACTCCACCCTCTCCATGTCCGGCAAGGTGGAGGAGATCGTGGAGCGCTATCCCGACTACATCGCCTATGAGTTCATGGGCCGCAGCACCACCTATGCCAAGATGTGGGACAAGATCGTGGCCTGCGCCAAGGCTCTGAAGGCCCTGGGCATCCGGGAGGGCGATAAGGTCACCATCTGCATGCCCAACGCGCCCCAGACCGTGGCCATGTTCTACGCGGTGAACATGGTGGGCGCCATCGCCAACATGGTGCACCCCCTGTCCGCCGAGAGCGAGATCGCCTTCTACCTGCGGGACAGCAGCTCCGTGGCCGCCATCACACTGGATCAGTTCTACCCCAAGTTTGAGAACGTCCGCAAGGCGGTGGATCTGCCCCATCTGATCATCACCTCCGTCAAGGACGAGCTGAGTCCCCTCATGAAGGTGGGCTACGCCCTGACCCAGGGCCGGAAGATCGCCCCCGTACCCAAAAAGGGCGGCGTGGTGATGTGGAAGGACTTCCTCAGGGGCGGCGAGCACGTGGAGATCTACCGGGTCATGCGCAGAGACACCGACCCCGCCGCCATCCTCTATTCCGGCGGCACTACCGGCACCACCAAGGGCATCCTGCTGTCCAACCGGAACTTCAACGCCCTGGGCGCCCAGATCGTGGCCACCAACCCCTTCTTCCACCCCGGCCACAAGATGCTGGCCATCATGCCCATGTTCCACGGCTTCGGCCTGGGCGTCAGCATCCATTCCATGCTGGCCAACGGCGGCGACTGCATCCTGGTGCCCCGGTTCACCCCCAAGACCTACGCGGAGCTGCTGAAGAAGCACCAGCCCAATCTCATCGCCGGCGTCCCCTCTCTGTTTGAGGCTCTGCTGCGGATCCCGGAGATGGACGGCGTGGATCTGAGCTGTCTGAAGGGTGTGTTCTCCGGCGGCGACAGTCTGAGCATAGAGCTGAAGAAGCGTTTTGACAAGTTCCTCCGGGATCACGGCTGCGCCGTGGGCGTCCGGGAGGGCTACGGCACCACCGAGTGCGTCACCGCCAGCTGCCTCACCCCCATCCACAAGCAGAAGGAGGGCTCTATCGGCATCCCCTTCCCCGATACGTACTACAAGATCGTCAAGCCCGGCACCGAGGAGGAGGTCGATCCCAACCTGGAGGGCGAGATCTGCATTTCCGGCCCCTCCGTCATGATGTGCTACATCGACAACCCCGAGGAGACCGCCCAGACCCTTCGCCGCCATGCCGACGGCCGGATCTGGTGCCATACCGGCGATTTGGGCACCATGGACGCCGACGGCTTCGTCTACTTCCGTCAGCGCATCAAGCGCATGATCGTCACCTCCGGCTACAACGTCTATCCCAGCCAGCTGGAGAATATCATCGACGGGCATGACAAGGTGCTGCTCTCCTGCGTGATCGGCGTCAAGGATCCGTACAGGATGCAGAAGATCAAGGCGTTCGTCGTGCTTCGTCCCGGCTTTACGCCGAGCGAGGAGGTCAAGCAGGAGCTGCTCGCCTACTGCCGCGAGCGGATCGCAAAATATGCGATGCCGTACGACATCGAG
>CACZNU010000160.1 GCA_902782615.1 Oscillospiraceae bacterium
ATCCTGCTGGCGGCAACTGCAGTCATATGGCTGGTGTCCGCCTTTTTTGAGCAGTACCTGACCGCACTGGGGATCAGCGCGGCGCTGCTGTTTGCCCCGGCACTTCTGGACAAGCTGGGCATTTCTATTTTCAGGCCCGTATCATGTATCGCCTGGCTGGCAAAGAGCGCCCACAGTGTGCCTCTGTATGGGTCTCTGCTGATCGGCACGGGATGCGTAGCTGCGGCCCTGGTGTCCGGCTATATATCGACGCGCCGGTGGAGAGGGACAGGACACATTTGCTTTGACTGATCGGATCGTGGAAAAGAGGTTTTGCTATGTCGATATCCTTGGACATCCGTGGACTGGGAAAAAGCTACGGACAGACGAAAGCGCTGGCTGATTTCAACTTTACATTTACTCCCGGTATTTATGGCATTCTCGGCGCAAACGGGGCGGGTAAAAGCACGCTCTTCAAGCTGCTCACGGACACCATACAGAGGGATCACGGCGTGATTCTCTGGAATGGAGAGGAGATCCGGCGGGAAGGGCGCAACTACCGCACGGCCCTGGGCTATATGCCCCAGACCCAGGGCTATTACGGCGACATGTCCATCCGGGAGTTCCTGTACTACATGGGCAGGATGAAAGGGATCCCCAAGGAGGAGCTGCGCCGGCAGACGGAGGAACTGCTGGCTGTTGTGGGACTGTCCGACGCGGCATGGAAGAAAATGGGACAGCTCTCCGGCGGAATGAGGCAGCGGGCCATGCTGGTTCAGGCGCTGCTGGGCGACCCGCGTATTCTGCTCCTGGACGAGCCCACAGCGGGCGTGGATCCGGAGGAGCGCATCCATATACGCAGCCACATCGCCGCTATTGCACAGGATAAGATCGTCCTCCTTGCGACCCATATCGTCTCTGATGTGGAGTGCGTGGCCAACCAGGTTCTCCTGATGAGGCAGGGACATATCGTCGCCAGCGGTACGCCTGTTGACTTGATCTCTGCTATGAAGGGGAAGGTTGCCGAACGAATCTGTACAGCGGAGGAGGCGGCGCACTACCAATCCCAGTACGGGAGCGGAAAGCTGATACAGCACCAGCAGGGCCAGATCCTGCGGTTGGTGGGCGATTCTCTGCCTCCGGAATTTGCGCCTGCCACCTGGGGAATCGGCTTGGAGGAAGTGTATTTGTATTATTGTGTACGGCGATAAGCCTTGGAGGTGTATGGGATGGGCGAGGAACGGGAGGAATCCCGATGGGTTCACTGTCCGGTCTGCGGCGGAAAGACAAGGGTAAAGGTGTATGAGGATACCGTCCTCGTCAGGTTCCCGTTGTACTGCCCGAAATGCAAACGGGAAGTGCGGGTGGATGTCGTCAAACTGAAAATGGTGCTGAGCAAGTGAGTCGGAAACAGGCAGAGCCGGTCGTTCCGTTTTGGAACGGCCGGCTCTTTTCCGTTGGCGCGGTAGCCGAACGGCGGCTTTCTTGATTACCCATGTGTAAAGGAAAAGGGGCCGCCGCTGGGGGAGCAGGGCATGGCGGCGCTTCATTTGCACAAAGGCGGGGTGATGACCGTGACGCTTGCTCAGATGAAGAACGAGCTGAAGAGAGCGGAAAAGAAGAACAGCGAGATCAGAGGCCGGATCTCCTACTACCTTACGGTGGGCGGATACAGCAAACAGGAACTGGCAGACCAGCTCGGCGTGTGCATCGCCACGCTCTACAACAAGCTGAAACGGCCGGAGACCTTCACGCTGGAGGAGCTGAGACGGCTGAAGCTGATCCTCAAACTGACCGACAGCCAATTACTGGAAATGATTTAAGAGCAGGTAACCGGATGGTTACCTGCTCTTAAATGGTTTTAACGGTCGGCATCAAGGGAGGAGAAATAGGTGTCCAGCGCGGCCTCATATTCATCCTCTTTGCTCTTGAAGGTGTGCTGGTAGACCTGTTTGAGCATGTTGTCGGTGGCGTGTCCCATCTGCTTCTGGGCGTATTTGTTGGGCATGCCGCTGACCAGAAGGACGGAGGCGTAATAATGGCGGAGGGCGTGGAACTTATAGGGGAAGCCGATCTTGCTCTTCGTCCGGTTGTAGAGGCTCACCAGGGCGTCCACGCTGTCCTGGATCACGTAATCTTCGGGGTTGTCGTGATCCTCCTGCAGCAGGGCGTCCATCAGCACCTGGGGGATCCGCAGGGTGCGGGTGCTGCTGGTGGTCTTGGTGGTTTTCTCCTCGTAGCTTCCGGACTGATCCTTGACCCTGGCCTTGTTGATGGAGGCGGTATGATTGTCAAAATCAATGTCCTTCCACTTCAGGGCGACAGTCTCGCTCTTGCG
>CACZNU010000161.1 GCA_902782615.1 Oscillospiraceae bacterium
CCGGGATGGTCTGAACTGGATCAAGGAGGAGATGGCCCAGGTGACCAATCTGGAGCGGAAGGCCGGCACCCTGGCTGACGCTCTGGTGGGCGCCGACGTGTTCATCGGCGTGTCTGCTCCCAACACCGTCACCACCGAGATGGTGAAGACCATGGCCAAGGATCCCATCATCTTCGCCTGCGCCAACCCCACGCCGGAGATCTTCCCCGACGACGCCAAGGCCGGCGGCGCTGCCGTCGTGTCCACAGGCCGCAGCGACTATCCCAACCAGATCAACAACGTGCTGGCCTTCCCGGGCATCTTCCGGGGCACCTTCGACGTCCGTGCCAGCGACATCAACGAGGAGATGAAGATGGCCGCCGCTCAGGCGCTGGCGGGCCTCATCTCCGACGAGGAGCTGTGCGCCGACTACATCATCCCCAAGGCCTTTGATCCCCGGGTCGGTCCCGCCGTGGCCAAGGCCGTGGCCGAGGCGGCCCGCCGCACCGGCGTGGCCCGCATCTGATCTGTTCCAACCCCATACCTGCTTGAGAGCAGCGGACTCCCCGGGAGCTTCCGCTGCTCTTTTCTTCGCCATTTTTTTGAAACCTGCTGTTTTACCCCTCCGCGATAAGAGGCCCCTGAAATCAAAGGTTTCAGGGGCCTCTTTTGTTTGGAAACTGCTACCGCTATCGTCCGCGGTGTTTTTCCCGATCCCGTGGAGGCTGCCGGTACCATTTTGGATGAGAGCCAGCGCCTGACCGAGGTGGTAAACGGCCTGTTGATGCTTTCCCGGCTGGAGAACCATCTGACGGCCATTGAGCTCAATCCCATCCAGGTCGTTGAGATCACATCCGATTGTTTGGGCCGCCGCGACACTCTGGCTATGCAGAAGGGCATCTCCCTGTCGCTCAACGAGGAAGACGGCGAAGCCTTTGCCATGGAACGCGGCGAGCTTCTGGAGAGCGTCTTGAACAATCTCCTCGCCAACGCTATCCGTTATGCAAAGGAACACGTCTCCGTCACCGTCCGCAGCGAAGGCAGTCATGTCCTAGTGCTGGTGGCGGATGACGGACCCGGGATCGCCCCGGAAGATCTCCCCCATATTTTCGAGCGGTTTTTCACAGGTCCCGGCGGGAATTTCGGCCTCGGCCTGGCCATCGCCCAAGGCGCCGCGCATTATATGGGAGGCGCCCTCACGGCGGCGAACCGGGAGGAGGGTGGCGCGATCTTTACGCTCTCTCTGCAGGCTGCTCCCCCAAGCGGAAGCTGACAATACAGAAAAAGATACGCCTGAAATCGGAGATTTCAGGCGTATCTTTTCACACTTCCGGCATTTCCGGCGGAGGTTGTTGTTTTTATCCGTCGCAGCTTGTGTTATAATGCCTTCGGCAACAAGTTCTAATTGAAAGAGAGGATATTCCTATGGGCGCCATGCAGGGTACTCTATTGAATCTGATCATCTATATCTCCCTTGTGGCCATAGGCGGCCTGCTGGGAAGCCGCCGCCTGTGGGGAGACCGCACCGCCTGCTGGCTGAACCGGCTGCAGTTCGTGGCCCTGATGGTTCTGATCGTTACGCTGGGCGTCAAGCTGGGAGGCGACGACCAGGTGATCGCCTCCCTGGGACAGATCGGGATCGCCGCTCTGGTGATCACCGTATTTGCCATGGCGGGCTCTCTGATAGCCGTAACGCTTCTGCGCCGCTTTGTCCTGAAGCTGGACCGCTTCGGCCGCACCGCAGATGCCGCCGGGGAGGACACCACCCCGCAGCAGGGCGGGCGGGCCGACAACGCCCTGACCAAGTGGATCGTCGCCGCCGTCGCCCTGGGTATGGCGGTGGGTTACTTCCTCCTGCCCGACGGCGGTACCTGGTGGTGCGGAACGGTCATCGACTTCGGTCTCTATCTCCTCCTCTTTCTGGTGGGCATCGATATGGGCCGCCAGGGTACCGTCCTGCGGGATATCCGATCTGCCGGTTTCCAGGTACTTCTGGTCCCTGTCTCCGTTTTGCTGGGAGCGCTGCTGTTCTCCCTCGCAGCCGGTTTTCTGCTTCCTCTCGGTGCGAAGGATGCTGCGGCTGCCTCTGCCGGACTGGGCTGGTATTCCCTGGCGCCTACGCTTCTGGCCCCCTACTCTCTGTCCCTCTCTGCCGTGGCTTTTCTCTCCAACGTGATGCGGGAGATTCTTTCCATCGTCGCCATTCCCTTTGTGGCCCGCTATGTGGGCTACCTGGAGTGTGTGGCTCTGCCCGGTGCGGCGGCCATGGACACGGTGCTTCCTGTGGTCATCGGCGCCACCCACGAGCGGATCACCATCTATTCCTTTGCCTCCGGTGTGGTTCTCTCCCTCCTGGTGCCGATCCTGGTGCCGCTGATCATCGCCCTCCCCTTCTGATTTTCGGCTGAAGCATATGGCCGCCCAACTCCGTCAGCTTAAAGGCATTCACGGCGTTTTTCACAGCGCTCTGCGACAAGCACAGCGCAACGGGTATATTCGTTATAATCCCACGGAGGCCTGTGTCCTCCCCCGCGCCAAGAAGGCTGCTCTCCGTCCTCTCGACGAAAACGAAACCCGCGCGTTTCTGTCCCAAATCCGGGGTGATCCTCTTGAAGTGCTTTTCACGCTGGCCCTTTTTACGGGTCTCCGCGTGGGCGAGGTTCTCGGCCTAACTTGGAGCCGGGTGGATTTCAAGAGGAACCAGCTTCTGATTGACAGGCAGCTGCAGCAGGTAAGGGGCGGTAAGGGAAAGTACGAACTGGTCTCCACAAAGAATGACAAAGAGCGGACCATCTGTGTGGCCCCCTGGGTCATGGATCTTCTTCGTCATCACAGGGCCGTTCAAGCCGAAATGCGTTTACAAGCGGGATCGATCTGGGGTAACAGCGACTATGTGTTTACCAACGAATTTGGCGAGCACCTCGCGTATCGGACATTGATCAAGCACTATAAAAAAGCTGTCGCCGCCATTGGTCGTCCTGACGCCCGATTCCATGATTTGCGTCACAGCTATGCTGTGGCGGCGATCCGGGCCGGAGACGATATCAAGACGGTGCAGGGAAACCTTGGTCATGCCACAGCTGCGTTCACCCTGGATGTCTATGGCCACGTCACCGACCAGATGAAACAGGCCAGTGCAGATCGTATGAACGACTATATTTTGCGTGTTCTACCGGGTTGAGTTTTCTCCCATAAGGGAAAAAATAAGGGAAAACTCGTTTTCGGCGGAAAAGCGGTCCTCGATTTTTAAAACTATTTGCGGCAATATACAGCTATTATCGCAAAAGAAAACCCGTATTCGTAACGAATACGGGTTTTCAGGGAATGGCAGGGGCAGAAAGATTCGAACTCTCGACACGCGGTTTTGGAGACCGCTGCTCTACCAGCTGAGCTATACCCCTATGTCTGGGTCTTACAACGTAAGCCCTATGTTAAACCACGGCAGTCTGCCGCAGGTGTATTTTTGGTGGGCCTTCGGGGACTCGAACCCGGGACCGGACGGTTATGAGCCGTCTGCTCTAACCAACTGAGCTAAAGGCCCAAGTCTCTCGGATATATAGCAGAATGTGCCGCCACTTTTGGAGTGGCGGCACACCCTTCTCTGGCGCCTTCTGTAGGGCTCGAACCTACAGCCCTGCGGTTAACAGCCGCATGCTCTACCATTGAGCTAAGAAGGCGTGTTGGCGCTA
>CACZNU010000162.1 GCA_902782615.1 Oscillospiraceae bacterium
CCCGGAACAGCAGGGACAAAATCACGCCGGAGTTGCCCCGGGCGCCCCGCAGCAGGGCGGAGGCGGTGGTCTTGGCGGCCTGGTCCAACGTGGCGGGCTCAGACCGGCGCAGCTCGGTGGCGGCGGTCTGGATGGTGAGGCTCATATTGGTGCCGGTGTCGCCGTCGGGCACCGGGAACACGTTCAGGTCGTTGATGGCCTGTTTCTGCTGGGTGATACAGGCGGCGCCGAAGAGCACCATCTGCTTGAAGGCGCCGCCGCTGATTCTTTCTATCATCGTCTTCTATCTCCTTACGGCATGGTGATGGAGTCCACGCATACGTTCACGTCGCGGACCTCCACGCCGGTATTCTTGCTGACCATATATTTGACCTCGCTCATGATGGAGCGGCACACGGTGGCGATGTTGACGCCGTTTTCCACAATGATGTGCAGCTCGATGGTGACGGTCCCGTCGTCGTTGTAGGTGACCATGACGCCCTTGCTCATGGATTCGGGGCGCAGCAGGTGGACCAGACCGTCCTTCATGCTGCGGTAGGCCATGCCCTTGACGCCGAAACAGTTGGTGGCGGCGGCGCCGGTGATGGTGGTGAACACAGCGTTGCTGATGCTGATCTCACCGCGCTCGGTTTGGACCTTTATCATAAAACGACCCTTCCTTTCTCCGGGGAATCATAATACTAGAACATACAGATTAATTATATACTATTTTACAGAATATAACAAGAGCAAAATCCCGCGCCGCTTAATAGCCTCGCTTCCGGTCCACGGCGTGGGCGGGGGTGAGGCCCTGAGCGAACCGTTCCACGTCGGCGCAGAACATCGCCACGTCGATGTCGCAGGTCTCCCCCAGGGACATGTTGCCGGACATGTGGGGCGTGAGGATCAGATTGGGGGTGGTCCAAAGGGGGTGGTCCGGGGGCAGGGGCTCCGGCACCATCACGTCCAGCGCCGCGCCGGCCAGACGGTTTTCGTTGAGGGCGTCCATCAGCGCCTGCTGGTCCAGGGCGGTGCCCCGGCCTACATTGATGAGAATGGCGTGAGCGGGGAGGAGGTCGATCCGCGCCCGGGAGAGGACGCCTGCCGTCTCCGGTGTGTGGGGCAGGGCGGACACCAGAATGTCCGTCTGTGGCAGGACGTCGTTCAGTCCGGAAAAGTCTGTCACGGCGTCGAAGGCCGGATCGGCAGGGCGGATCGTGCGCCGCACGCCGGTGATATACGCTGCGCCCAGGGCCTTGGCCCGGCAGGCGAAGGCGGTGCCGATGTCGCCGGTGCCCAGCACCGTGATGCGGCTGCCGCTGAGGGAGCGGATGGGTATGGCCGCCTGCCAGCGGTGCTCCGCCGCAGCGCGGAGATAGACCGGCATCCGCCGCAGCAGCATCAGCGCCGCCATGAGGATGTGCTCGGAGATGGTGAGGCCGTAGGCCCCGGAGGAGTTGGAGAGGATCACGTCCGGGTTGGGGTAGATCTCATCGTCCACATACTGGTTGAACCCGGCGCTGCTGAGGCACACCCACTTCAGGTTGGGAAACTCCCGGAAATCCGCCGGCTGGGGGTTGCCGTAGAGCACCTCGTATCTGTCCCGCTCCCCGGCGGGGATATCCGGGACTTTTGTGCAATAGGTCACGGCAAAGCCGCACCTTTCAGCGGTTTCGGTGATCTGGCGGCGGTGTTCTGGGGTGAGAAAATGGTCGAAGACGGCGATGTATCTCATGGTGTATCCTCCCGGATCGTATGCAGAATTTGTTCGGCGGCCCGGATGCCGTCGGCAGCGGCGGAGAGGATGCCGCCGGCGTAGCCGGCCCCCTCGCCGCAGGGATAGAGACCCCGGATATTGCTCTGTCCGCTCCCGTCCCGGATGATCCGCACCGGGGAGGAGGAACGGCTCTCCACGGCGGTCAGAAGGGCGTCCGGCTGGGCGTAGCCCCGGAGCCGCTGCTCCAGCAGAGGCAGGGCCTGCTCCATGGCCTTTGCCACGAAGGGCGGCAGGCAGCGGTGCAGGTCCGTGTAGACCACGCCGGGCCGGTAGCTGGGCAATACGCCGCCCGGTCCGGTGCTGGGCCGTCCGGCCAGAAAGTCCTCCACTCGCTGGCAGGGGGCCCGATAGTCCCCCCCGCCCAGGGAAAAGGCATCCTTTTCCAGCTTCCGCTGGAACTCTACGCCCGAGAGCGGATGATCGCTGCCAAAGTCCGCCGGCGTCACATTGATCAGCAGGGCACCGTTGATGTTCTCCCCGTCCCGGGCGTATTCGCTCATGCCATTGGTCACCACCTGCCCCGTCTCCGAGGCGGCGGCCACCACCTGTCCGCCGGGACAGACGCAGAAGGAGAAGGCGCTGCGCCCGTCGGGGAGATGGCAGGAGAGCTTGTAGCTGGCGGCGCCCAGGCCGGGGTGTCCGGCGTAGGTCTTGTACTGCACGGCGTCCATGTCGGCTTGCCGGTGCTCGATGCGCACGCCCACGGCAAAGGGCTTCTGCTCCATGGCCGCCCCGGCCTCATACAGCATGGCGAAGGTGTCCCGGGCGCTGTGTCCCGGCGCCAGGATCACCTGTCGGGCCGGCAGGGTGTATGTGCCCTCGGTTGCCGTGATGTCAACGGCTGTCAGTTGTCCGTCCTTCACGTGAATGTTGTCGAGCCGGTGGCCGAAGCGGATGTCGGTTCCGTTGTTCAGAAGCACCTGCCGCAGGTTTTGCAGGGTGATATGGAGCTTGTCGGTGCCCACGTGGGGCTTGGCGTCGGTGAGGATGGTGTCCGGCGCGCCGCAGGAGACCATCTGCTCCAGGATCCACCGGTGGCGCAGGTCCCGGGTGCCGGTGTTCAGCTTCCCGTCGGAGAAGGCACCGGCGCCGCCCTCGCCGAACTGGACATTGGACTCGGTGTCCAGCGCCCCGCCACTCCAGAAGGTCTCCACGTCCCGGATGCGCCGCTCCGTGGGCTGACCCCGCTCCAGCAGGATGGGCCGGGCCCCGCACAGGCTGAGCACCAGGGCGGCGAAGAGACCTGCCGGCCCGGCACCCACCACGATGGGCCGGACCTCCGGCGCCGTGACAGGCTGGGGCAGGGTGTAGAGCTTCGGCTCGTAGACGCTGACCCGGCGGTCATGACAGCGGCGCAGCACCTGCTGCTCATTCCGCACCTCCACCGCCAGAGTGTAGACCAGCGTCAGCTCCTCCCGGGCGTCCACGGCCCGCCGCAGCACCCGGAGGGAGAGAATATCCCCCGCCGGAACGCGCAGCAGCCTGGCCGCTCTGGCCCGCAGGGCGTCCTCCTTCTGATCGGGATTCAGTTTGATCTGATCCAGCCGCAGCATATCGGCACCTCGTTCAAGAAAAGTTAAAGATTACCGGCGGAAAATTAAAGCTTATTTTAAGATTTCTGCCTATCATAGAGGACAGAAAGAATAAGTGGTCCGCTGTTATCGGTATCATATCATAAAGGACGGCGTCCCACAAGCGAAAAGGAGGTCATTTCCATGACGAACGAATTTGACAGCCGGGACAACGGCTATCGCTATACCAGCGGGGATCAGCTGCCCCGCGACGATTATCGCCCCGCCTACCGGGAAGCGCCGGACGAGAGCGGTAGCGTCTACTACACCGCTCCGGCCCCGACACCGAAGAAAAGCCTGTTCCGGCGTACCTGGGCCAAGGTGCTGGCGGCCGTTCTGGCTGTGGCGGTAATCGGCGGCGCCTGCGGCTACGGCGGCGCGGCCCTGTTCCGCACTGCCCACACCGATCACACCACCGTGACTCAGAGCACCCGGGATGCGGTGGAGGTGTCCTTGAAGAAGGTGGATGGCAGCACCGTCATGACCCCCTCGGAGGTCTATGCCGCCACGGTGAACTCCGTGGTGTCCATCAACACCTCCTCCGTCACCACCAACGCCTTCGGCCAGCCGGTGGAGGCAGCCAGCGCCGGCAGCGGCTTCATCATCACTGCCGACGGCTATATCGTCACCAACTACCATGTGGTGAAGGGAGCCACCGCCGTCAACGTGACCCTCTATAACGGCCAGGAGTATCCGGCCACCGTGGTGGGCGGCGACAGCGACTACGACGTGGCTGTGCTGAAGATCGAGGCCGAGGGCCTCCAGACCGTGACGCTGGGCCGCAGCTCCGAACTGAACGTAGGCGACACCATCCTGGCCATCGGCAACCCCCTGGGCGAGCTGACCTTTTCCATGAGCAAGGGCATCGTCTCCTGCTGTGACCGGGCCATCAATGTGGACGGCACCCCGTTTAAGATGATCCAGGTGGACTGCTCCATCAACCCCGGCAACTCCGGTGGCGCTCTGGTGAATCTGTACGGCGAGGTGGTGGGTATCGTGTCCGCCAAGTACTCCTCCTACGCCTCCACCACCGTGGAGGGCCTGGGATTCGCCATTCCCATGGATGACGTGCAGACCATCATTACCGATATCATGGAGAACGGCCAGGTCACCAACAAGGCCTACATGGCCATCACCGCCGGCACCATGACCGAGTCCATGGCCGCCCAGTACCGCATCGACGTGACCAAGGGCGTGTTCGTGTTCTCCACCGTGGCCGGCGGCGCCGGCGAAAAGGCCGGACTGAAGCTGGGCGATGTGATCACCAAGCTCAACGACACCGACATCACCTCCATGGAGGATCTGGCCGCCGCCAAGAAGAACTTCAAGGCCGGTGACACCGTGACGCTGACCGTCTACCGGGACGGCGAATATATCACCACGGAGCTGACCTTTGACGCCCAGCCGGAGACCACCGGCACGGAGCAGCAGACGCCTCAGCCCAACCAGGGCCAGCAGCAGGTCCCCGACAGCTGGGAGGATTTCTACAACTACTTCTTCGGCGGCCGCAACGGTTGGGGCAACTGAAGAGCGCATAGAGAAAAAGCGGTGTGACCGATGGTCACACCGCTTTTTTTGTGCAGATTTATTTCAACCTGGCGAAGCGCCAGAAGGCCAATGCCGCGCCGCCTGCGCACCAGAGGAGCGACCAGATGGCGGAGAGATCACCCAGGGAGGAGTAGGCGATCAGCATCGACAGCGCCATGAGACCCAGCACGATGCCCAGCAGCAGGTGCAGCACCCGCCAGGTCCGCCGCGCCTTGGCGCTGAGGGTACGCTCCAGGGGGACGACCCTCCAGGCCAGGGCATAGAGCCCTGCGGCGATGACGCCGGAGATCAGCATCATCCGCAGATCCGACCGGTCGCCGCCCATGTAGTCGAAGTACATGAAGCCGCCGATGAAGCAGAAGAAGGCCGCGAAGCCGCCGAAGATGCGGCACAGGAGGTGGAGAGCGTTGCTGTTGGAGCGGACCCGCTTCAGACCCTCCGCCGCCGGCTTGTGGCCGCCGTCCAGGGCCTTCTGATAGAGGGCAGCGGCCTTTTTGCGGTCCTTCTTCACGCCCCGGCCGTTCTCATAGAGGATGGCCAGATTGTGGCTGGCCAGGGGCAGACCCATGTCGCTGGCCTTGGTGTACCACTCTACCGCGCGGGCCAGAGCCTTCTGGCAGCCGTAGCCCTTTTCATACATGAAGCCCAGGTTGTTGCAGGCGGTATCGTCGCCCTGGAGGGCGGATTTTTCATAGTAGGCAAAGGCGGTGTCCAGATCCTTCTCCACGCCGATGCCCCGCTCGCAGCAGTAGCCATACTGGCACTGGGCGCCGGGGTGCCCCTCATCGGCGGCTATGCGGTAGAGCCTGGCGGCCTTGACGGGATCCTTCTCCGTGCCCCGTCCGGCAAAGAGCATGTTGGCCAGAAAGTACTGCCCCACCACGTCGCCCTGCCGGGCGGCCTTTTCATAGAGCTCCACGGCCCGGGAGAGCTTCTTCTCCACGCCGATGCCGTTTTCGTAGCACACGCCCAGGGCCCGCTGCCCGCTGGCATAGCCCTGGTCGGCGGCAGCGCGGTAGAGGGAGGCGGCCCGTTCCCGGTCCTTCTCCACGCCCCGGCCCGCCTCGTAATGGAGGCCCAGGAAGTACTGGGCCCGGGGGAAGCCCTGCCGGGCGGCGGCGCGGAAGTATTCCACCGCCTTCTCGTCGTTGCGCTCCACACCGTAGCCGCTGCGGTACAGTACGCCCAGATTGCACTGGCCCTCGGCGCCGCCCCGCTGGGCGGCCTTGCGGTACCAGGCTATGGCCTCGTCCATGTTTTCCTCCACGCCCCGGCCCGCCTCGTAGCACACGCCCAGATGGGCCATGGCCCGGAGGTGTCCCTCGTCGGCGGCCCGGCGGTAGTAGTCCACAGCCCTCTCGTCGTCCACCGGCGTACCGCGCCCGCAGGCGCAGCACAGGCCCGCCTGGAAGAGGGCGCTGGGGTGGCCGGACCGGGCGGCGATCTCATACCAGCGGAAGGCCTCCTGGGCGTTCTCCTCCACGCCGTCGCCGTTGTCATAGCACTTGCCCAGGAAGAACTGGGCACGGGGCAGATCCAGTTCCGCCGCCCGGCGAAACAGCTCCGCGCCCTTTTTGGCGTCGGCCTCCACGCCCTTGCCCTGGAAGTACAGCACGCCCAGGGAGCAGATACCGTCGGGATAGCCCTGGCGGGCGGACTCCTCATAGAGCAGGAAGGCCTTTTTCTCGTCCTGGGGCACGCCGTTGCCGAACTCATAGCACACGCCCAGCAGGGACTGAGCCCGGGGCAGGTGCTGTTCCGCCGCCTGGGCGAAATAGTTGGCGGCGGTCTCGTAGTTCTGCTCCACGCCGATGCCGTGGTAGTACAGGTTGCCCAGATTGCACTGGCCCATGGGATAGCCCTGCTCCGCGGCGGCCCGGTAGAGGGCCACGGCCTTTTTCAGATCCTTCTCTGTGGACTGGCCGTTTTCGTAAAACACGCCCAGATCGCACAGGGCGGGAGCGTAGCCCATCTCGGCAGACTCGCTGAACAGGGCAAAGGCCTTGTCGGAATCGGCGGCGGTGCCCAGACCGTTGTCGTAGCACACGCCCAGCCAGTACCGGCCCACCGGGTCGTCGGCAGGCGTCTGGCTCAGCCAGTAGAAGGCCTTTTCCGGGTCCTTCTGGGCGCCGTTTGAGCCGTAGAGGCAGTTCAGGGCCATCTGCACCTGGGCACTGGCATCCCCGTCCTCGGCGGCCTGGCGGCACTCCTCCAGCCGGTCCTGGGCCTGCTGGCGCTTCTGATCGGCCAGCTTCAGCATCTCCGGGGAGAAAAAGACCACCGGACCCTCCGCTGCCGGGCTGTTTTCCAGATTTTCTCTGTTCTCATCCATACGCAAACTCCTCATAGCGGCATCTGCCGCGGCAAAAGCAGGATTCTTGTGTCATACTATACCACATTTTGTCACCGCTGACAATTGCCGTTTGCGGCGTAAAGTCTTGCACTCTTTCGGAAAAAATGGTAAAATTTTCGATTAGGATATGAAATAGAAATGAGGAGGCATCTCTTTATGAAATTAGGTATCGTGGGCCTGCCCAACGTGGGCAAATCCACCCTGTTCAACGCCATCACCAATGCCGGCGCCGAGAGCGCCAACTATCCCTTCTGCACCATTGAGCCCAACGTGGGCATGGTGGCCGTGCCCGATCCCCGGCTGGACAAGCTGGCGGAGATGTACGAGCCGGACAAGAAGACCCCCGCCGTCATCGAGTTCGTGGACATCGCGGGCCTGGTGAAGGGCGCCAGCCAGGGCGCGGGCCTGGGCAACAAGTTTCTGGAGAATATCCGCCGCACCGACGCCATCGTCCACGTGGTGCGCTGCTTTGACGACGAGAACATCATGCACGTGGTGGCCGACGCCTCCCAGAACGTGCCGGTGGATCCCCTGGGCGACATCGAGACCATCGACCTGGAGCTGATCATGGCGGATCTGGAGATGGTGAACCGCCGGGTGGAGAAGGCCGCCAAGGCCGCCAAGGGCGACAAGAAATTTCTCCACGAGGCGGAGGTGTTCCGTGCCCTGGCCGAGCATCTGGACGCCGGCAAGTCCGCCCGTACCTTCGACGCCGGGGACGACGCCGGCCTTATCGCCACCGCGGATCTGCTGAGCCTCAAGCCCATCATCTACGCCGCCAACATGGACGAGGACGGCTTCGCCGACTACGAGAACAACGTCTATTACCGCCAGGTGGCGGAGCTGGCCGCCCGGGAGGGCGCCCGGGTCCTGCCCATCTGCGCCAAGCTGGAGCAGGACATCGCCGAGCTGGACGATCCGGAGGAGCGGGCCATGTTCCTGGAGGATCTGGGCATCGAAAAGTCCGGCCTGGATCGTCTGATCCAGTGCTCCTATGAGCTGCTGGGTCTCATCTCCTTCCTGACCTACGGCAAGGACGAGTGCCGTGCCTGGACCATCCGCAAGGGTACCAAGGCGCCCCAGGCCGCCGGCAAGATCCACTCCGACATCGAGCGCGGCTTCATCCGGGCCGAGACCATCAACTTCGACGAGATGATCGCCTGCGGCAGCGTCAACGCCGCCAAGGAGAAGGGCCTTCTGCGCTCCGAGGGCAAGGAGTACGTGGTCAAGGACGGCGATATGATCTACTTCCGCTTCAACGTTTGATGGGGTGGGGCGTAGTATGAAGTATCGCGCGGTTTTGTTTGATATGGACGGCACGCTGCTGAACACCCTGGGCGACATCGGCGGCACGCTGAACGACGTGCTCGTCGCCAACCGCTATCCGCCCCACACCATGGCGGAGTACCGCCGCATGGTGGGCAACGGTGCCCTGGTCCTGACCCGCCAGGCCCTGCCGGCGGGCACGGCGGAGGACGAGGTGCAGCGGGTCTATCGGGAGTACCGGGACTACTACCGTGACCACCCCTGCTCCGTGACGGTGCCCTATGAGGGCATCCCGGAGCTGCTGGAGACGCTGGAGAAAAACGGCGTCCGGGTGGCGGTGGTGTCCAACAAGCCAGATCCCACCGCCAAGGCGGTGGCCCGAAAGTTCTTCCCCGACGTGCTGACGGTGGGGGACGACGGCATCCATCCCCGGAAGCCGGCGCCGGACAACGTGTTCCGGACGCTGGAGCAGCTGGGCGTGGCCGCGGAGGATGCCCTCTACGTGGGGGACAGCGAGGTGGACGCCGCCACGGCCAAAAACGCCGGCATGGACGCGGCCATCGTGGGCTGGGGCTACCGGGACCGGGATTTTCTG
Organism: Oscillospiraceae bacterium; assembly: GCA_902782615.1. Lineage (GTDB taxonomy): Bacteria > Bacillota > Clostridia > Oscillospirales > Oscillospiraceae > Vescimonas. The sequence goes on from CACZNU010000162.1 coordinate 9,090, forward strand.
CTCACTCACGGGGCAGAGGAGGTCGTGGGGACCGTAGCGGAGCTGCTGGAAAAGATCATTTGACCCGTTGACAACGGCAAAAAGCCGTGGTATATTGTGATGTAATCACGAAAAAGCAATGACGAGGACGCCGTCGGTGAAAGACGCCAGAGAGATGCCCCCTGTGCTGCAAGGGCATTCGCCGGAAACCGAACAGGCCACCGCCTCCGAGCCGCCCCCCGAACAGTTCGCCCAGTAGGCGGGGACGGGTTCTCCCGTTACAGAGATCACGAGCGACGGCGAAAGCCGTAAGCAGGGTGGAACCGTGGAGTAAAGCATTTTACCCCACCCCTGAAACCGATCAGGGGTGGGGTTCTTTTTATCCCGTCCCCTAACGAAAAGGAGGAACAAATCATGTCCGAAGAAAATCTGTACACCTTTGAAAACGAGCAGTACCGCCGCACCTACTGGCACACCTGCTCCCACGTGCTGGCCCAGGCGGTGAAGCGCCTGTAC
>CACZNU010000163.1 GCA_902782615.1 Oscillospiraceae bacterium
CCTGCTGCCCGTGCTCGTCGCCATCAGCTCCGCGCGCGTCTTCGGCGGCAACATCTTCCTCGGCGCGGTCATCGGTCTGATGATGGTCCATCCCGCGCTGATCAACGCCTGGAACGTCGGCAGCTACGGCCCCGGCGAGATCCCGACCTGGCACCTGTTCTTCTTCAACGTCCAGCAGGTCGGCTATCAGGGCCATGTCATCCCGGTAATCCTGGCGGTCCTGCTGATGTCGACCGTCGAAAAATGGCTGCATAAGCATGTGCCCGAGATGATCGACCTCTTCGTCACCCCGCTGTGCACCGTGCTTGTGACCTCCTTCGTCACCTTTACCATCATCGGCCCCATTTTCTCCATCCTCGAAAACTGGGTGCTCGCCGGCGCCAAGTGGCTGGCCAGCTCCCTGATCGGCGCTATGGTCATGGGTGCCATCTATCCGCTGACCGTGGTCATGGGCCTGCACCATATGTATAACGTCATCGAGGCCGGCATGATCTCCACCACCGGTCTGAACACCTGGATGCCCATTGCCTCTGCCGCCAACTTTGCCCAGTTCGGCGCGTGCCTTGCCGTGGCGCTCAAGGTGAAGAACCAGAAGACCAAGTCTGTGGCGCTGCCCTCCTCCCTGTCCGCCTCCCTGGGCATTACCGAGCCCGCCATTTTCGGTATCAACTTCCGCTTCATGAAGCCCTTCATCTGCGGCATGATCGGCGGTGCCGTGGGCGCCCTGTTCGGCTCGTTGTTCAAGCTGGGCGCCCCCGTGTACGGCGTCACCGGCATCCCCGCCATCCCCGCTGTCAACAACCGTCTTCTGTACATCGTGGAACTGCTGATTGCCGCCGGTGTGGCTTTTGTCCTGACCTTCATCGTCTGGAAAGAGGACGCCCCCGCCAAGAAGGAGGCCCCTGCTGAGGAGGCCGCCCCCGGCTACGTCCCTACCGAGCCCGTCATCACCTGCTCCGCCGGCACCGTTCTGCAGCCCACCCCCGGCAAGGTCATTCCCCACACGGAGATCCCCGATGAGACCTTCGCCACCGGCGTCCTGGGCACCGGCGTAGGTATCGAGCCCACCGAGGGCATCGTGGTGGCTCCCTATGACGGCGAGATCTCCTCTGTGGCGGAGACCCAGCACGCCGTGGGCATCACCGGCCCCGGCGACATGGAGCTTCTCATCCATGTGGGCGTGGACACCGTGGCCATGAATGGCGACGGCTTCCGCTGCCTGGTGGCCGAGGGTGATCAGGTCAAGGCCGGCGACGTCCTCATCGCCTTTGACCGCGACAAGATCAAGGCCGCCAACCACCCCGACACCGTGGTGGTGCTGCTGACCAACTCCGACGACTACGATGACGTGGCCTATCCCGGTATTCAAGCGTAAACCGCGGCGTAAGCCGATTTGAATTTTGAATCAACAGGAGGAACCGAAAATGATGCAGTTCAATTGCAAGATCATGGATGAGCTGGGCATCCACGCCCGTCCCGCCGGCCTGTTTGCCAAGGCCTGCAAGGAGCTGGGCGATACCGTTGTCACCATCACCAAGGGTGACAAGACCGTCAAGGCCTCTCAGCTGATGAAGCTCATGGGTCTGGGCGTGAAGAACGGCGACGAGATCACCGTGGCCGTGGAGGGTGGCGACGAGGCTGCCGCGCTGGAGATCGTGAAGAAGTTCCTGCAGGAGAACCTGGCGGCCCAGCTGTAAAAACCGAATTGATGCGGGAGTCTGCCCGCGGCCCCCGGACCGCAGGTGGGCTCCCGCACGATTTCATTCCCAAGACGAGTATCGCAGAAAAGGAGCGTATAAGCTATGATTCAGATCCAGGGTAAGGGCGTATCCCAGGGTGTGGCCATCGGCCCCCTCTACTTCTTCCAGCGCGTCTCCACCGAGGTGACGGAGTGTACCGTGACCGACATTGCCGCCGAGCAGGCCCGCATGGCTGAGGCCCGGGAGAAGAGCATGGAGCAGCTGAACGACCTGGCCGACAAGTGCCGGGAGGAGGCCGGTGAGGATAGCGCCATCCTGTTTGAGACCCACGCCATGTTTGTGGAGGACGACGACTTCGTGGAGGCCATCGATGAGGCCATTGCCAACGGGCAGAACGCCGAGTACGCCGTGCAGCAGGCCGCCGCGCAGTTTGCCGAGATGTTTGCCGCCATGGACGATCCCTATATGCGTGAACGCGCCGCCGACGTGAAGGACGTGGCCCGCCGCCTGATCAACAATTTGCTGGGCGTGGTGGAGGGCGGCATTGCCTCCGACGTGCCCGTGATCCTCTGCGCCGACGACTTGGCCCCCTCCGAGACGCTGCAGTTGGACAAGAGCAAGATCCTGGGCTTCGTCACTGAGGGCGGCTCCGGCTCCAGCCACACCGCCATCCTGGCCCGCACCATGGGCATCCCCGCCATCATCGGCGTGGGCAAGCAGGTGAAGGCGGAGTACGCCGGCCGGGAGGTCATCGTGGACGGCGGCACCGGCGCCGTGGTGGTGGATGCGGATGATGACACCCGCAGCCATCTGCTGACCAAGCAGGCGGAGATCCGGAAGCGCCAGGAGCTTCTCAATCAGCTGAAGGGCCAGGCCAATGAGACCCGGGACGGCCAGACCGTCCGCATCTACTGCAACATCGGCAACCCCGAGGACGTCCACGCCGTGCTGGAAAACGACGGCGGCGGCATCGGCCTCTTCCGTTCCGAGTTCCTCTACCTGAACTGCGACGACTATCCCTCCGAGGACTACCAGTTCGAAGCCTACAAGAAGGTCCTCTCCGACATGGACGGCCGCGAGGTCATCGCCGACGGCGGCACCGGCAACGTGGTCGTCGACCCCGATGAGCCCACCCGCGAACGCCTCATGGCCAAACGTGCCGAGCTCATCAATCGTCAGGAGCTTCTCAACCAGCTAAAGCGTCTTCCCAACGAGTCCAAAGACGGCAAATCCGTCCGCATTTACTGCAATATCGGCAATCCC
>CACZNU010000164.1 GCA_902782615.1 Oscillospiraceae bacterium
CCGGATCATCGCCGCGGCGGTGCTGGGCGGGGGACTGGCCCTGTCCGGCTTTTTGATGCAGACCTTCTTCGGCAATCCCATCGCCGGCCCCTTCGTGCTGGGCATCTCCTCCGGCTCCAAGCTGTTTGTGGCGCTGGTGATGATCGTGGCGCTGCGGTATGTGCCCTTCATCTCCTCGTGGATGATGGTCATCGCCGCCTTTGCCGGCGCCCTGATCGCCATGGGCTTCGTGCTTTTGGCGGCCCGCTCCATCAAGCAGATGTCCATGCTGCTGGTGGCCGGCATCATGATCAGCTATATCTGCTCGGCCGTCACCGAGTTTCTCATCACCTTTGCCAAGGATTCCGACATCGTGAACCTCCATACTTGGGCCCAGGGCAGCTTTTCCGGCACCAAGTGGGGCGACGTGAAGGTGTTCACCGTCATCATTCTGGTGAGCTTCCTGGTGGTGTTCTGTATGTCCAAACCCATCGGCGCCTACCAGATGGGGGAGGCCTACGCCCAGAGCATGGGCGTCAATGTCAAGCGCTTCCGGGTGGTGCTGATCCTCATGTCCAGTCTCATCGCCGGTTGCGTCACCGCCTTCGCCGGGCCCATCTCATTCGTGGGCATCGCCGTGCCGCATCTCATCAAGATGCTGATGAAGACCGCCAAGCCCATCGTGGTGATCCCCGCCTCCTTCCTGGGCGGCGGCGTGTTCTGCCTGCTGTGCGACTATATCGCCCGCACCGCCTTCGCCCCGGTGGAACTGACCATCAGCACCGTCACGGCCCTGTTCGGCGCGCCGGTGGTCATCGGCATGCTGATCCGCCGCCACGGCGGAAAGCTGTAAGGGGGGTGCCGGCATGAACGAATACTACTTCCGGACGGAGGACCTGTCCGTCGGCTATAACGGCAACACCCTCATCCGCAATATCGACATCCGCATCAGGGCCGGGGAGATCCTGACCCTCATCGGGCCCAACGGCTCCGGCAAATCCACTATATTGAAGAGCATCACCAAGCACCTGGCCGCCATCCGGGGCGACAGCTTCATCGCCGATGCCTCGGTGAAGGCCATGGGCTACAAGGAGCTGTCGAAGAAGCTGGCGGTGGTGCTGACGGAGCGCATCAAGGGTGAGCTGCTGACCTGCTACGACGTGGTGGCCACCGGCCGCTATCCCTATACCAACACCCAGGGCCTGCTGTCTGCCGAAGACCGGGCCAAGGTCTATGCCGCCATGGAGCGGGTCCACGCGGCGGATCTGGCGGACCGGGACTTCACCGCCATCAGCGACGGACAGCGCCAGCGGATCCTGTTGGCCCGGGCCATCTGCCAGGAGCCGGAGATCATCGTGCTGGACGAGCCCACCTCCTTCCTGGATATCCGTCACAAGCTGGAGCTTTTGAGCATCCTCCGGTCCATGGCCAAGGAGAAGGGCATCACCGTCATCATGTCCCTCCACGAGATCGATCTGGCCCAGAAGATCTCCGACAAGGTCATGTGCGTCCGGGGCGAGACCATCGAGCACTTCGGTACGCCGGACGAGATCTTCCGCCAGGATATCATCGCCCCCCTCTACGGCATCACCCGGGGTGCCTACAACATCACCTTCGGCAGCGTGGAGCTGCCCCGGCCGGAGGGGGAGCCGAAGGTGTTCGTCATCTCCGGCTGCGGCAGCGGCGTGGCTGTGTTCCGCCGGCTGCAAAAGGAGGACCGGCCCTTCTGCGCCGGCATCCTCTATGAAAACGACATCGACTATCAGGTGGCCCGGAATCTGGCCGCGGAGGTCATTACGGAGAAACCGTTTGTGCCCATCCGTGACGAGACCTACCAGCGCGCCCTGGAGCGAATGAAAACGTGCGATACCGTCATCTGCACCGATTTCCCCATCGGGGAGACCAATCGGCGCATGGCGGAGCTGATAGAGGCCGCCAGGTCCATGGGACTTCTGCGGGAGGAATGAATGCGGACCGCCCAGGCGCAGGGGGCGGGATACAAGGGCCCTGCCGTTGGACACAGTTCTCCCAGTGCCGCGCAAGCGGGTGAAAGGGAATCAGGTGAAAATCCCGGGCGATCCGGTCACTGTGAGCGGGGAGCGGCGCAGCGAACGCCATTGTGCCGCCGGGCATGAGAAGGCGCTGCCGCCGCGCAGACCCGCAAGCCAGGAAACCTGCCGGGAGACTGCCAGGCAAGTTGGGGCTGCCGAGTACGGCCCCGGAAGGAGGAAACATGAAGAAAACAACCAACAAGCTGCTGTCGCTGCTGCTGGTACTGATCATGACGCTGTCCTGCGTCACGCCGGTGCTGGCTGAAGGCGGTACGGGTTTTGACAACAGCACCACCCTGGCCGACGGCGAGTATGAAGCACCTCAGGCGGAGCTGACCTGGAGCGGCGGCACCGGCAAGGTGAAGCTGACGCTGAACAAGGTGGTGGTGGCGGGCGGCAAGGCCACCGCGGAGTTCACCGTCAGCAGCGCCAACATGACCTACGTCTATCTGGGTACGGCGGAGGGCGAGGGCGAGATCCCCACGCTCTACGATCCGAAGACCGGAGCCGTGGGGCAGGATGTGTACGCCTTTGCGGACAAGAAGGTGACCATCCCTGTCAGACTCAATGAGGAAGTGGCGTTTGCCATGCGCACTGAGGCCATGTCCAATCCCCACTGGATCAACTATACCTACACCATCACCGTCACCACCGAGCCGGTGGAGGCTGATGCCGACTACACCGCCGTGGACGCCGCCCTGGCCAAGATCCCTGCGGATCTCTCCATCTACACCGATGAGTCCGTCAAGGCGGTCATCGAGGCCAGAGACGCCGTGGTCCGCGGCTTGAAGGCCGGCGAGCAGGCCAAGGTGGACGCCATGGCCAAGGCCATTGAGGACGCCGTCGCCGCCCTGGTGAAAAAGCCGGTGGACGGCCGGGTGGATCTGGAGATCACCAACAACACCGGCATGTTCAATGCCGTGACCGCCTATCTGGAGACCAAGGACGGCAAGACCACACTGGTGATGGCGCTGTCCGGCAGCGGCTACAAGGAGCTGTTCATGGGCACCTATGAGGAGGCTGTGGCCAACGGCGACGGCACGGCCGACAAGGGCAACGACAGCTGGATCCATGGCTATACCAACGAGGCCGGCAAGCTGGAGTTCCGCATTCCCGTGGAGGACGGCGTGACCTATATGCCGGTGGTGGCCGTGTCCAACAGCTACTACAACAAGTATCTGGACGGCAAGAACGCCCTGGCGCGGGCTTTCTATCCCCGGCAGATGGAGCTGGACCGCGAGGCCAAGACCCTGGTGACCGGCGACTATGAGTTCAGCCAAGATCTGACCGTCACCAACAATGTGAAGATGTTCAAGGTCTCCGGCGCCGCGCTGGAAACCGTGGGCGGCCCCAACAGCAACGGCTACAAGGCCAGCCTGCTGCTGACCATGGGCAGCGACTCCTTCGACAAGGCGTACGTGGGCCGGGCTGCCGAGGCCAATGATGAGGCTGCCGTTTCCCTGGGCGAGGGCAGAGTGTTTGCCCTGCCCGTGAAGTGGGTGGAGGAGTTTGGCAACCCCGAGACGCTGAAAAACCTGCTGGAGGAGCCCTTCATCGTCAGCTTCCATTCCGTGAAGAACGACGCCTGGTATGAGCGGCAGTTCACCGTCAGCGAGAAGGACGGCACCCTGGTGATCGACGAGGTGCTGGCCGACTACACCGCTGTGGACGCCGCGCTGGAGAAGGTTCCCTCTGACGAGGAACTGGCCAATTACACCGACGAGAGCGTACAGGCGCTGAAGGACGCCATCGCCGCCGTGAAGCGCGGCCTGACCAGCAAGGATCAGGACAAGGTGGACGCCATGGCCAAGGCCATTGAGGACGCCCTGGCCGGTCTGACCAAGAAGGAAGAGCCCCAGAAGGCCGTTTATACCGTGGTCTCCGGCGGTGACGGCCAGTGGACCAAGGGCTCCGGCAAGGATTTTGAGATCGTCGTCAAGCGCAGCATGGCCGATGAGACCACCTTCAGCCGCTTCACCGGCGTTCTGGTGGACGGCAAGGCGCTGGACAAGGCCAACTACGAGGCCGTGGCCGGCAGCGTGAAGGTCACGTTGAAGGCCGCCTATCTGGAGACCCTCTCCGCCGGCAAGCACACCGTCACCGTGACGCTGGACGACGGCCAGGCCGAGACCAGCATCACCATCGCCCAGGCGGGGAAGGATTCCCCCAAGACCGGCGACAACGGCGTGATGCTGTGGGCCGCCATGGCTGTGATCTCCGCCGGCGCCGCCGTGGTGCTGAAGCGGAAGAAGGACGAGGCTGCCGCGTAAGGCAGGCAGATCCTCTCCGCAGACCAAAAGAAAAAGCAGAGCAGACGCCCAAAGGCGTCTGCTCTGCTTTTGCGCATAGAAACAGCCGGCACGCAGCGGAGAGTGCGTGCCGGCTGCTGTTGCTGCGGGAATTACCAATCCCAATCCACAATGGGGGACTGGTAGAAGGTCCTGGTACTCAGGTCCAGGGTGAGCTTCGCGCCGCCGTACCTGGTACCGGTGACGTCGTACTTGCCCCAGAGATCAACGCGGCCATAGCTGGCGTTGTGGGCGGTAAGGGGCTGGAGATAGTAGCCGCCGTCCTCCCGGTTCAGACCCAGGATGGCCCGGAGCGGGGTGACGAACAGGTTGCCGGACAGATACGGCACCACGTCGGAGATGTCTCCCAGACGGCGGACCGTGCCCTCCCGGAAGCCGGCTGCCAGCAGCGGCGAGCCGAAGCAGACGGTGTTGAGCACGTTGTACCGGGCCTTGATGGTGGAGTCGGCCGCCACCTGCTGGGCGATCATGCCGCCCAGGCTGTGGCCGGCCAGGATCAGATTGGCGCCTCGGGGCACGTTCTTTGTGATCACGTTGACCACGTTGTAGTAGTAGGCGTTTTTCAGGTTGAAGCCGGAGAACAGATCCGTCAGCACCTCGGTGGACTGGTTGAAAACGATCTCCGTGCCGGACAGGGTGACCAGGTAGACGGCCTTGGTGGACCAGCCGGACTTCAGCGTGCCCTTGGTGATGGAGATGGGGCCCTTCTGGCCCTGGTTGTAGCCGTCGCGGACCAGCTGGTAGATCTCGGGGGCGTTGGTGTAGGTCTGGGTATTGGGGGTCGCGGCGTACGCGGTGGTGATGCTGCCCAGGGTGAGCACCACCAGAAGCAAGGCGAAGAGCCTCTTCAGAGGAGCGGTTCTGCGTTTCATGTCGATTTGCCTCCCTTTTCATTCAAGATTACGAGCCTGCTGTACATTGTATAGGTACATTATAACGGATAAAAGTGCTGTTTACAATGGCGTTTTTGGCAAATGCAACAATTTTTCCGTGCTTGGGCATGGAAAAAGCGCTTATCGTTCATGCTTTTATGAAATAGTTTTCCGGCCGGAACGGGACCCGCTCACCCCATGAAATATGATGCCCAAACCATGACAAAAGCGGGGATCTATGCTATAATCATAAAATCTGATTGTAGGCATAGGAGGGAGGGGAAATGCTGTATATTCTGGCCTTTTTGCTGAGCCTGGTGCCCTCTGTGCTGATCTATATCTGGCTCCGAAACAGGCACAGGGACGACGTCCTTTACAAAAAAAGCTGCGGCTCGGCCCTGAAAAGGGGCATCTTCTGCGTGCTGCCGATTCTTGTCCTGTCCGGCGTCCTGTCTGTGCTGAGCGGGGCCTTGAAGGCTGCACTGCTGAAGGACGCAAACATCCTGGTCCACAAGGCAATCTACACGTTCGTGGTTTTGGCTCTTGCGGAGGAGATCGTCAAATACGCCGCGTTCCGGCTGCTGCTGAAGAAGAGGAGCCGCCCGTACTCCTGGGCGGATGTGGCTGCGGTGATGGTGATCATCGGCACGGGCTTCGGGCTCATCGAGGATGTACCCTATGCCATCGACGCCTCTCCCGGCATCATGCTGGTGCGGGGCCTTACGATGGGACACGTGGCTTATGGCTTTATCATGGGGTGGTTCTACGGCAAGCGGCTCTACACGGGGAAAAAGCGGTATGGCTGGATCGCCGTGCTGCTGCCGTGGCTGCTGCACGGGATCTATGATTTTTCCCTGGTGCCCGAGCTGATTGAGTTCAACGACAATCTCGTGGTTATCGCGGTCACCATGGCGCTGCTTGAAGTCGTTGTCCTGATCCTGATGATCCGCTTCTTCATCCGTTCGAGGAGGAAGGAGCGATATCAGCAGCCGGTTATATCGGTGATCCGGACGGAAAACGAGAGCGGGACATAAGCGGCTTCCGGCAAAACCGCCGCCCGATGGGACCTTCGCCGCTGGATTGCCGCGGGGAAGAGCGATGAAGAAACTGCTGTGGGATGGGGCCCGCCGCAGCGACTGTGAACACGGCAGGGGGACGTCACAGGGCCGCCCGTCATAAAAAACAAGCACCCGCGGTCGCAGGTGCTTGTAAAAGAAACCTTTTAGCGCTTGGAGAACTGAGGAGCCCGACGGGCGGCCTTCAGGCCGTACTCGTGCAGCATTATTGCCTTTTCCCAAGGTTTTTCAAGGCATTCCGGGGATCAACTTCCAATTTTCCCCCACGAGTTAACCCAACCAGGAA
>CACZNU010000165.1 GCA_902782615.1 Oscillospiraceae bacterium
AGGGGACTCTCGCCGTCGTCGGTGGGCTCGTAGGACTTGACCATGGGCAGCACCAGGGGCAGCTCCTCCTCGGGCAGAGCCACCCAGCCGCACTTCTCGCAGTTGACCAGAGGGATGGGCTCGCCCCAGTAACGCTGCCGGGAGAACACCCAGTCCCGGAGCTTGAAGTTGACCTTCTCCTTGCCCCAGCCCTGCTCCACGGCATATTTCTTCATGGCGGGAATGGCTTCCTTGACGCTCATGCCGTTGAGGAAATCGGAGTTGACCATAATGGCGGTGTCATCCTTGGCCACAAAGGCCTCCTTGGTGATGTCGCCGCCCTTGACCACCTCCACGATAGGCAGGCCGAACTTGGTGGCGAAGTCCCAGTCGCGCTGATCGTGGCCGGGCACGCCCATGACCACGCCGGTACCATAGCCCATCAGCACATAATCGGAGACGAACATAGGCACCGCCTTGCCGGTGGCGGGATTGATGACCTCCACGCCCTCCAGACGAACGCCGGTCTTGTCCTTATTCAGCTCACCCCGCTCGAAGTCGGATTTCCGGGCGGCGGCCTCCTGATAGGCCACCACCTCGTCCCAGTTGCCGATGCGGTCCTGCCACTTTTTCAGCAGGGGATTCTCCGGGGAGATAGCGGTAAAGGTGACGCCGAACAGGGTGTCGGCGCGGGTAGTATATACGGTGACAGGGTCGCCCATATTGGTTTGAAAGGTGACCTCCGTACCGGTGGAGCGGCCGATCCAGTTGCGCTGCTGGGTCTTGACCCGCTCAATAAAGTCCACGCCGTCCAGATCGTCCACCAGGCGGTCGGCATACTTGGTGATGGCCAGCATCCACTGGCTCTTCTCCTTGCGGATGACCTCGCTGCCGCAGCGCTCGCAAACGCCCTCCACCACCTCCTCGTTGGCCAGGACACACTTGCAGCTGGTGCACCAGTTGACAGGCATGGTGGCCTTGTAAGCCAGACCGTGCTTAAAGAGCTGCAGGAAGATCCACTGGGTCCAGCGGTAGTAGCTGGGATCGGTGGTGTCCACCACCCGGTCCCAGTCGAAGCTGTATCCCAGCATCTTCAGCTGGCGGGTGAAGTTCTCGATGTTCCGCTTGGTGACAATGGCGGGATGGATGTGGTTTTTGATGGCAAAGTTCTCTGTGGGCAGGCCGAAGGCGTCAAAGCCGATGGGAAACAGCACGTTGTAACCATCCATGCGCTTTTTCCGGGCGATGATATCCAGCGCTGTGTAGGGCCGGGGATGGCCCACATGGAGGCCGGCAGCGCTGGGATAGGGAAACTCCACCAGGCCGTAGAACTTGGGCCGCTTGTCCCCCGTCACAGCGGCATAGGGCTTGGTCTCTTCCCACCGCTCCTGCCATTTTTTCTCAATGGCGGCAAAATCGTACTTCATATTCGCACTCCTTTATGTGAATGTATTTTCCTTTACAACCAATAAAATAAAGCGCCCCCGGCCGATCCTCTCGGTCAGGGGCGTGGAAAACGCGGTACCACCCTGCTTCGCCGCATGATGCGGCCTCAGGTACGCCGGTAACGGGGCGCTGTCCGTTCCACCCTGTTCAGATGGAAGGCTCCGGGGCCAGTATAGACGCGCACCTCCACCGGCTCACACCAGCCGCCGGCTCTCTTGGGGCAGGTCAATCGCATCCTTTTTCCCTTCATCGTCGTTTGCTCGATAACGCACCTATTTTAAGTGCTTCCGTGACATTTGTCAAGGAGAGATTACTCCTTCTCCTCCAACACGCCCGTCAGGTCCACTTGCTTGCCATCGCGCCACAGGTGCTCCAGGCCATAGAACTGCCGGTTCTCGGCGTTAAACACGTGGACGGCGATGCAGCCGTAGTCCAACAGGACCCAGGTACCGCCCCGGTAGCCCTCCCGGTGCAGCGGCTCCTCCCCCGCCTGCTCGTGGAGCTCCTTCTCCACATTATCCACCAGGGCGTTGATCTGGGTGTTGCTGGAGCCCGTGGCAATGACAAAATAATCCGCCAGTGTAGTCAGATCGGTGATCTCCAGCACCCGGATGTCCTTGGCCTTCTTGTCACTGAGCGCCTTGGCCGCCATGATGGCCAGTTCCTTGGATGTCTTCATGTTTCTTCCCTCGTTTCTCAAAAGATAGTCCCGGGCCTCCAGTGTGTTGTGGTGGATGGGATTGCCCCGCTCCTCCATCTCCCGGATGGTATCATTCAGGCCCATCAAAAGGCCCTTGTCCAAATCCTCATAGACCGCCTTGCGCAGCCGGTCCACCCCGTTGAAATCCCGGGTGGGCTCAATATAATCCGCCAGATAGATGACCTTCTCCAGCAACGTCATCTCCGGCTTACCGGTGGTGTGCCACAGAATGGCCTGATAGATCTCATCCTTCACGCCGAACACGTCCCGGGCGATGGCGGCGCCGGTCTTGCTGTGCAGCAGCTTCAGGGCTTTCCGCTCCAGCCCGTCCAGCTCGATGCCGTATTCCTCGCACAGGGCCAGCTGCTCCTCCAGATCCAGCTTCTTGGTGCAGTCGTGAAGCAGCGCGGCGATCCGGGCGTCGGTCACATCCGCACCGTACTTCTCAGCAAGGCGAATGGCTTCTTGCTCCGTGCCCAGCACATGGGGCATCCGCTTGGGTTTGAGATAGCTCAGGGCGATGGGCCGCAGTTCCTCCGGTGTCAGATGCTTCAGATCGCAGTGGGTGCCGTAGAGTCCCTGGCGGAGGATATAGCCGCACACCGCTTCCGGCAGGTACTCTTTTCCCGCACCGTTGGCCAGTGCCTCCCGGATATCTGTGGAGGACACCTCGATCACATCATCGTTGCGAACAGTTTCCACCCGGGCGCCGTAGGTCTCCTCCAGAAACCGCTTCTGACGTCGGAAGGTCTCATCCTCATTGGACTCCAGGCGGCTGAACGCACCGATATTGGCAAGGGACAGGATCACATCCGGCTTGTACCAGGTGTGGAGGGACAGAAACATATCCGATCCCATCAGCAGCCAGAGTTCATCCTCCGGATACCGGTCCCGCAGCTCCTGCAGGGTATCGCAGGTATAGCTCTTACCCGTTCTCTTCAGCTCAATGTCAAGCACTTCTGCCTTCCGGCTGATCTCCGCCGTGGCAAGGGTGGTCATCTCCAGCCGCTGATCCGCGGACGCGCTGCCCTCCGGCAAAACCTTGTGGGGCGGCACACTGGCGGGGACCAGCAACAGCTTATCCAGCGCCAGCTGCTCCATAGCAGCCCGGGCCGCCGTCACATGGCCCATGTGGATGGGGTTAAATGTTCCCCCGTAGATCCCGATACGCATCTCAAATACTCTTCTTTCGATCCCGGACCAGCTCGATCTTCCGCTTGTCCTTGTTGTGCTGGTACCGGTACAGCACGAATTTGCTGCCGATCACCTGCACCACCTCGCTGCGGGTGGCAACCGCCAACTCCTCGGCGGCCTCCCGGGCGGTGTACATGCTGTTCTCCAGCACGCGGCCCTTGATCAGCTCTCGCGCCTCCAGGGCGTCGTTGGCCTGCTTTACCAAATTATCTCCGATACCGTCCTTGCCCACATGGAGGATGGTGTCCAGGGTGGAGGCCATGCCCCGCAGCTGGGCTCTCTGTTTGCTTGTCAGTTCCATATCAGTTGTTCTCCAAATATTTTTTCAATTCCACCGCAAAGGCCCGCAGCGCGTTGCCCCGGTGGGAAATGGCATTCTTCTCCTCCGCCGTCAGCTGAGCAAAAGTCTTGCGCAGTTCCGGCACGTAAAAAATGGGATCATAGCCAAAGCCGCTCTCCCCCCTCGGGGCAAAGGCGATGGTGCCTTGACAGTCGCCCTCGGCCCGGATCACATCCCCATTGGGAAATGCGCAGACAATGGCTGTGTGGAAATGAGCCGCCCGGTTGGTGGCGCCCCGGAGATTGTTCAGCAGCAGCTGATAGCGGGCCGCATCGCTGTCCAGCCCGCCGTAGCGGGCGGAATAGATGCCCGGGGCGCCGTTCAGCGCGTCCACGCACAGTCCACTGTCGTCGGCAATAGCCGGCAATCCACTGGCCTCCATGACGGCTTTGGCCTTGATGGCGGCATTCTCGGCGAAGGTAGAGCCGTTTTCCTCAGGCTCCAGATCCAGCCCCACGTCGGACTGGAGCGCCACCTCCACGCCCAGTTCGGCCAGAATCTCCTGCATCTCCTTCAATTTGCCGCGGTTGTGGGATGCTAGTACAAACTTCATCGTCAAACCTCCCGCCTCACAGTCCCCCCAGGATCTCCCGCTGCTTGGCGATCAGCTCCCGGTTGCCCTTGGCACACAGTTCCAGCAGATTCTGCTGCTCGGCCACCGTAAAGGCCCTGCCCTCGCCGGTGCCCTGGATCTCGATGATCTCGCCCAGCTCGTTCATGATGCAGTTCAGATCCACCTGTGCCCGGCTGTCCTCGCTGTAGGGGAGGTCCAGCACCGCCGTGTCGTCCACTATGCCGGCACTGACGCCGGCAACGAAGTGCCGGATGGGATTGCGGCCGATATAGCCCTCCTCCACCAGTTTCCGGCAGGCCAGTGCCAGAGCGATGAAGCCGCCGGTAACACTGGCGGTACGGGTTCCGCCATCGCCCTGGAGCACGTCGCAGTCAATGGTGATGGTCCGCTCACCCAGGGCCTCCATATCCACTGCGGCCCGGAGGCTACGACCGATGAGCCGCTGGATCTCGGCGCTGCGGGAGGATAGCTTCAGCTTATCGATGTCCCGGCGGCTGCGCTCCCGATTGGCCCGGGGCAGCATGGAATACTCCGCCGTGACCCAGCCGTGGCCGGGGCGCACGTGGGGCGGGACGCGGTCCTCCACCGACGCGTTGCAGAGCACCTTGGTGTCGCCGCACTCAATCAGTACGCTGCCCTCTGCATATTTCACGAACCCGGTGGTGATCTTCACCGGGCGCAGTTCATTGAACTTTCTGCCGTCTTTACGCATGATACGCTCCCTCTGTTACACCAGATCGTTGACAAATTCCTGTGCGTCAAAGGGCTGGAGATCATCGATCCCCTCGCCCAGACCCACAAACTTCACCGGCACGCCCAGCTCCCGGGCGATGGCGATGACGATGCCGCCCTTGGCGGTGCCGTCCAGCTTGGTGAGGATAATGCCGGTGAGACCGGCGGTCTCCTTGAAGGTCTTGGCCTGGATGAGGCCGTTCTGCCCGGTGGTGGCATCCAGCACCAGCAGCGTCTCCAGAGAGGAGTCCGGGCACTCCCGGTCGATGATCTTCCGGAGCTTGGCCAGCTCGTTCATCAGATTCTGCTTGTTGTGAAGCCGCCCGGCGGTATCACAGAGCACCACGTCTACATTCCGGGCCTTGGCGGCCTGTAGGGCGTCAAACAGCACGGCGCCGGGGTCGGCACCCTCATGCTGGCGCACAATATCCACGCCGGCCCGGTTTGCCCAGATCTCCAGCTGGTCGGCAGCTGCGGCGCGGAAGGTATCCGCCGCACACAGCAGCACCTTTTTCCCCTGCTTCTTCAGCCGGTGGGCAAGCTTGCCGATGGACGTGGTCTTGCCTACGCCGTTGACGCCGATCACCAGCACCACGGCAGGCTTGTGGGCCAGATCCAGTCCATTGTCGCCCACCTCCAGGTTCTTCCGCAGGATATCCCGCAGGGCCCCCTTCACCTGGTCGCCGGTCTGGAGCATTTCCTTGTATGCCCGGTCCTGCAGCTCCTTGACGGAGGATTCCGCCAACTCCATGCCAAGGTCCCCCAGGATCATGGACTCCTCCAGTTGGTCGTAAAAATCCTCGTCCAGGGTCTCCCAAGAGATGGGAGCAAACCAGGCTTTTTTGAATTTTGCAAACAGGCCCATAACGGTACCTCCTACTTGATCTTATATTGTTTGGCCAGCTCGTTCAGATTGGCCGTCAGCATTAAGGACACACCACGCTCCTGCATGGTCACGCCGTAGAGCACGTCGGCCTCCTCCATGGTGCCGCGCCGGTGGGTGATGACGATAAACTGTGTCTTGCCGGCGATGCGGCGCATATAGCGGGCAAAACGCACCACGTTGGACTCGTCCAGCGCCGCCTCGATTTCATCCATCACGCAGAATGGCGTGGGATGGACCTTCAGAATAGCGAAATACAGGGCGATGGCCACAAAAGCCTTCTCGCCGCCGGAGAGCAGGGTGATGGTTTTGAGCTGCTTGCCGGGCGGCTGCACCTTGATCTCGATGCCGCAGTTGAGAATATCGTTCTCATCCTCCAGTTCCAGTTGAGCTTTGCCGCCTCCAAACAGTTCCAGAAAGGTCTGCTGGAAGCTCTCGTTGAGCAGTTTGAACTGCTCGGCGAAGATCACTGTCATCTGCTTTGTGATCTCTTCAATAATGCCCAACAGCTCCTCCTTTGCCTTCTCCACGTCAGTTCGCTGGTCGGAGAGATATGTATAGCGGGTGTTCACCCGGTCGAACTCCTCGATGGCGCCGATGTTGGGGGTACCCAGCGCCTTGATGGCCCGGTTCAGCTCGGCGATACGGCGGGAGGCCTTGGGGATGCTCTCCAGTTCGATCCGCTGCTCCATGGCATCGGAGTGGCTGATCTCGTAATGTTCCCACAGTTTGTCGAGGATGTTCTTCTCCTCCATGGCGTTGGCGCTGAGCTTCTGCTCCAGCCGCGCCACCTCCCGCTCGCAGGAGAGCAGTGCCTCGTTGCGTTCCTGACTCTCCCGCACCGTGGCGTTGCGTTTGGCCTCCAGCTGCAGCTTCTGCTGTGTCAGTTCGGTAAGCTGCGCCTGGCACTTCTCCGCCCTGGCGTGCACTTCCTCGACCTTGGCGCGGTGGGTGTTGATCTCCCGCTGGGCCTTCTCGTTGCTCTGCCGGAACTGGTCGCGCAGACTCTCCCGGCCGGAGCGGTCCGTCAGCAGGTCGCTCTGCAGCCGCCGCAGATCCTCAATGGCACGTCGGGAGGTCTCGTGCTCGGCGGCCAATGCCGCCTGCCGTGCACGTTTCTCGCTGAGCTGCTGGGACAGAGCGGTGTTCTGCTCCATCAGGCCGCTTTGGCCTGCCTGGCTGGCCTCCATCTGCTGCCGCAGGGCAGCCGCCCGACTCTCATGCTCCTCCATGGTCTTCTGCACCTGGGCCATGCGGCTCTCATCGGCGCTCCTGCGCTCCGCCAGGCCGGACAGCTCCTGCTCCATGCTCTCACAGCTCAGGCGGAGATTCTCCGTCAGAACGTCGTACTGCTTCTGGGTGCCCTCCAGGGCGATCACGTCGTCCTCGGCCTTGTGCTGCTGCTCTTTGGCCACGTCCAGCTCATACTGGGCCTTCTGCAATTCCCGGCCGGTCTCCTCAGCCCGCCGACTGGCCTCATGCAGCTTCTCCTGCATGCCGCCCAGCTTCTCCCGAAGTCGCTTAAGCTCATTGGCCCGGCTCAGCACGCCGGCGCTGCGGCTCACCGAGCCGCCGGTCATGGAGCCGCCCCGGTTGATGACCTGACCGTCCAGCGTGACGATGCGGAAGCGGTTGCCGTATTTCCGCGCCATGGCAATGCCGCAGTCCAGATCCTCCACGATTACCGTTCTGCCCAGAAGGTTCCGGAAAATCTCAGAATATTCCCCATCAAAACGGATCAGTTCGCTGGCAATTCCCACGAACCCGTACTCGTTCTCGATACCCCGCTCCCGGAGCACGTCTCCCCGGATGGTGGTCAGGGGCAGGAAGGTGGCTCGTCCGCCATCCCGCTGCTTCAGATAGCCAATGGCGGCCTTGGCGTCCTCTTCCCGGTCCACTACGATGTTCTGCATACCGGCACCCAGGGCGATCTCCAGGGCCACGGTATATTTTTCGTCTGTGGTCATCAGGTTGGCCACCGGGGCGTGGATGCCCCGCAGGGCCTGGCGCTCCACCGCCTGCATGACCACCTTGACGGCTTTGGAAAAGCCCTCGTATTCCTTCTCCATCTCACCCAAAAGGTGAATGCGGTTCTCCAGTGCCCCTACGTCCATGGTCAGCTGCACCTTGGCGCTCTGGGCCTCCTCAGCCCGGCGCTTCCGGCCGTCCATCTTCAGGCTGTGGCCCTGGATGATATTGGCAACGGCCCGGGCCTCTTCCCGTGCCTCGTTCAGCGCCCGGCGGTTGGCCTTGGACTCCGCCTGGGCGGCGGAGAGCTTCTCCCTCGCCTCCGCCAGGTCGCGTTCCAGCGTGGTACGGCGCTCCGACACACCCTCCACGCCGGCTCGCAGAGCGCTCAGCTCCACCCTGGCGTCGGAGGCGGCGGAAAGCTCCAGCGTCTCCTTTGCCTGAAGGGCCACTGTCTCCTGGGCGGCGGTATCAGCGTTTTCCGCGATTTGGCGCACCTGGGCCAGCATTTCGTCTATCTCCCGCTCCAGCGCGGCGGTCTCGGCGTCGATCTCCGTCAGTCGCTCCGCCTTGGCATCCATCTGGCTCTGGAGATTCTCCGTGCGGCTTTCGCTCTCAGCCATCTCCTGCTCCAGACGCTGCAGGGATTCCCGATTGTGGTCCATGCCCGTCTGCAGCACGGCGATGGCGCTCTCCTGCTCGGCAGCGGCATTCTCCCAGCCTGTCAGTTGACCGCGCACCGCCTCGGCGAGAACGTCGTTCTCCTGCACCTTTCGACCGCACTCCTCCGCCTCGGCATACACCGCGTCCAAAGCAGCCTTGGCAGCTTCTTTATCCGCCCGGGCCGTGTCCACGTCGGTCTTCAGCTTCAGAGCAGCAGTCTTCAGATTCTGAAGGTTTTCCAGCCACACGCTGATCTCCAGCACCCGCAGTTCATCCCGCAGGATCAGATATTTCTTCGCCTTCTCCGCCTGTTCACGCAAGGGCTCCACCTGGAGTTCCAGCTCGGCGATCTTGTCGTTGATGCGGACCAGATTCTCCTCCGTGTGATCCAGCTTGCGCTCGGCCTCCTCCTTCCGGTGGCGAAACTTGGAGATGCCGGCAGCCTCCTCGAAGATCTCACGGCGCTCCCCGGACTTGACAGACAAAATCTCATCGATCTTGCCCTGGCCGATAATGGAATAGCCCTCCCGGCCCATGCCGGTATCCATAAACAGCTCGTTGATGTCCTTAAGACGCACCGACTGCCTGTTGATGTAGCATTCGCTCTCGCCGCTGCGGTTATAGCGGCGGGTCACCGCCACCTCCGCCTCATCGCGGTTGAAAATATGCTCGGTATTGTCGATCACCAGCGTCACCTGGGCAAAGCCCATGGGGCCGCGCTTCTCCGTGCCGCCGAAGATTACGTCCTCCATCTTGGCACCGCGGAGTTGGCGGCTGTTCTGCTCGCCCATGACCCAGCGGATGGCGTCCGAGATATTGGATTTGCCGGAGCCATTGGGTCCCACAATAGCGGTAATATCCTCACCAAAATTCAGCACCGTCTTATCGGGAAAGGATTTGAAGCCCTGGATTTCCAATGCTTTTAGATACAACCTGTTCACCTCATACTCTCGTGTGCATTCCATGTGCATTTTATATCTAGGATAGTATACCAAGGAAGCCCCGCATTTTCAAGAAAAATATGGTTTTCTCAGATAAAAGGAGGACTGACCCAGGTCAGTCCTCCTTTTGTTTCCCATGATGGTCGATCATCTCGTAGAGACAGTCCAGAGCGTCGGACAGTGTGCCGATCCGGTCCATCAGTCCCAGCTCCACCGCCTGTTCGCCATAGACGATGCTGCCCACATCGTTGGCCATGTCGCCGGTGGCCAGCATCAGCTCCCGGAACTTATCGGCGCTGATATGGGAATTCTTGGCCACAAAGGCGATGATCCGTTCCTGGATCCGGTCAAAATACTGGTACGTGGCGGGCACGGCAATCACCGTACCGGACATGCGCACGGGATGGATGGTCATGGAGGCCGACGGGGCAATCATGGTCACCTTGCCGGACACGGCCAGCGGGATGCCGATGGAATGTCCGCCGCCCAGCACCAATGTCACCGTGGGCGTCCGCATACCGGCGATCAGCTCGGCGATAGCAAGGCCCGCTTCAATGTCGCCGCCTACCGTGTTCAAAAGCAGCAGCAGGCCGTCCACCTCGTCGGATTCCTCGATGGCCGCCAGCAGGGGCAGCACGTGTTCATACTTGGTGGTCTTGCTGCTGCCGGGCAGGATCATGTGGCCCTCCACCTGGCCCACGATAGTGAGGCAGTGGATGGTACCGTGGCGGTTGCTCACCACCGACGAGCCCATATCCACGATCTGCTGCTGGGGGGTATCCTGATTTTCCTCGTTCTCGCTGGAATTTGTGGGTTTCTTCGTTTCTGTCATATGCACCCTCCTTTTCCGTTAGGGTGCGTCATGCAGCGCCATCTATGCACAATCTTTTAAAAATGGTAAAAAAGAGGCCGGAGGATCTCCCCCGGCCTCTGATCCTATGTAGATCACTCCGCCTCGTAGATGGCCTTGCAGCCCTTGTAGGTCATGTAGCAATCCAGCTTGCTGACTACCTCGAAGGGCGCATGCATGCTCAAAACGGGCACGCCGGCATCCAGAGTGGTGATATTGCGGTTGGCCATGTACTGGGCCACGGTTCCGCCGCCGCCGGCGTCCACCTTGCCCAACTCCGCGATCTGCCAGATGACGTTCTTGTCGTCCATCACGCGGCGAACGTAGGCCACGGTCTCGGCGTTGGCGTCGCTGGAGCCGCCCTTGCCCCGGGCGCCGGTGTACTTGCACAGACCGATGCCGTAGTTGACGAGAGCGGAATTGCGCTTTTCATAGACCTCGGCGAAGGCAGGATCATAGGCGGCGGTCACATCGGTGCTCAGGCAGAAAGCCTTCTCATAGCATACACGCAGCGCAACGCCCTGGCTCTGGCACAGGTCCTCCATGAAGGTGTCAAAGGCAGCGGACTGCATACCGGTCACGCCCATGGAGCCGATCTCCTCCTTATCCGCCAGCATGCACACGGCAGTCTTGGCAGGCACGGTATCCAGATCCAGCAGGGCTTTGAGAGCGGCAAAGCCGCAAACACGGTCATCGTGACCGTAGGCGCCGATGAGGCTGGCGTCCAGACCAATATCGGTGGCCATGGCGGCGGGGACAACCTCCAGTTCGGCAGAGGTGAAGTCCGCCTCGGTGATACCGTACTTCTCGTTGAGCTTTTCCATCACGTGGAGCTTCACCCGGTCACTCTCACCGCACTCACCCACGGGCCGGCTGCCCAGGAGAATATTCAGGCTCTCGCCGGGAATGGCCTCGTTGAGGGGCTTCTTGCCCTGTTCGCCACCCAGATGGGGCAGCAGGTCGGTGATAACGAACTTGGGCTCGTCGCCCTCGCCCAGAGCAACGTCCACCACAGTGCCGTCCTTCAGCGCCACAACGCCCCGCAGCTCCAGGGGGATGGTGACCCACTGATACTTGCGGATGCCGCCGTAGTAATGGGTCTTGAAGTAGGCCAGCTCGCTCTCCTCATAGAGGGGCGTGGGCTTCAGATCCAGGCGGGGAGAGTCGATATGTGAGGCGGTGATCTGGCAGCCCTCGGCCAGGGACTTTTCACCGATCACGGCCAGCATGACGCCCTTGCTCCGGTTGACAGTGTAGACCTTGTCGCCGGCCTTCAGCTCCATGCCGCGGTGATAGGGCACGAAGCCCTTGGCCTCGGCCAGCTTTACAGCCTCCTTGGCACACAGGCGCTCAGTCTTTCCGTGGTTCAGGAAGTCCTTATAGACACGGCAGTACTCCTCCACGGCCTGCAGCTCGGACGCGTCCACGCGGTCGTAGCCGTTCTTGGCGGTGCACAGCACCTTCTCCTTGCGGCTCTTCATCTCTTCACTCATGGTTGCTTTCCTCCTTGATTTGTTTGATCAAATGGCAGAAAAAGGCATAGGCCTTGTTCTCAAATTCCGCGGCGGACGCCGCGTCGTTCACAAGAATGTCGCTGCAGTGGGCACGGTAGAAGTTCTCGCCCTTCTGGGCCTTCACCCGCAGCCGGGCATACTCCTCGGAGATGCCGTCCCGGGCCATGATACGGCGGATCCGCACCTCCACCGGGGCCAGCAGGCCCACCGTGCGGTGGCAGAGCTGATCCAATCCGCTCTCAAAGAGGTTAATGGCGTCGACGCCCACGATGGGCGCAGCAGATGCATTGACCCGCCGTCTTATCTCCGGTACCAGCCGGGTGTAGATGATGGCATTGAGCCGCTCCAAGGCGGCCGGATCGGCAAAGACGATGCTCCCCAACTTCTGCCGGTTCAGGCCATTCTCGTCAAACACATCGCCGAAGGATTCGGCGATATCCCGGCGCATAACCTTGTCGGTCCGCAGCATCTCATGGTAGACCGCGTCGCAGTCCAGGATACAGCCGCCCAGCCGTTCCAGAGCGGCCAGCGCGCTGGTCTTCCCTGCTCCGGTGGGGCCGGTGAGGCCAATGACGATAGGCTTCTTCCCTGCCTCCACCACATGAAAGCCTGCGGCCTTCTTCAGCCGGTTTCCCACCGCCAGACCCAGGCCCGCATCGTCCGGACACTGGGCATAGATATGGGAGACCGCGGTGACATCGAAAGTGCGCAGGGCATCGAATACGTGCTGTGCCTGGGCCAGGCGGTCCTCCACCGGCCCCAGATTATGGATGATGTGACCGGCAAAATCTCCGGCATACTCGTCAAAGCAGATCACGCCGTCATCCGGCGACAGATGCTCCCCTATGTAGGCGGCAGAGCGATCCGGGTCGCCGGTGACCACTGTCACCGGCGCCTTGGGGGCGTAGTGGCGATACTTCATACCGGGGGCGCGGGGACGCTCCCCGTCGTCCAGCTTCTCCGTGACCGCCTTGTCCACAGCCACCTCGCCCAGCACCTCCCGCAGTGCCTCCAGCGGCAGTCCGCCGGGACGGAGCAGACGGGGCGGTGTCACCGTCAGGTCGACGATGGTGCTCTCCACGCCCACGGCGCAGGGGCCGCCGTCCACGATGCCGTCAATCTTGCCGTCCATGTCCTCGATCATGTGCTGCGCTGTGGTGGGGCTGGGGCGGCCGGAGATATTGCCGCTTGGCGCAGCGATCGGCACGCCGGCGATCTCAATGATAGCCAGTGTCAGCGGGTGGTTCGGACAGCGGACACCCACCGTCTCCAGTCCGCCGGTGGTGCGCAAGGGCACAATTTCCCGCCGGGGCAGGATCATGGTCAGAGGGCCGGGCCAGAACCGCTCGGCCAGTTCATAAGCCGCAGCCGGTACGTCCCTGCAATACCTTTCCAGCCAGTCGGCGGAGGGTACGTGGATGATCAGCGGGTTGTCCTGGGGGCGGCCCTTGGCCTCAAAGATGGTTCTGACAGCCTCCTCGTTCAGGGCGTCAGCCCCCAGACCATAGACCGTCTCGGTGGGGATACCCAACAGGCCGCCGCGGCGAATGATCTCCGCCGCTTCTGCGATGGCGTTTTGATCCGTCTCCGGATGAAAGATTCTCGTTTTCAAAGGAGTGATTCCCTCTTTCGATCAAAAACCCAGATCCTCGCCCACCAGGATCACCTTGACCCGTCCGGCGGGACGGCAGCCGCGGGTGGCCACCATGGCGTTGCAGATGGTCTCCGGGCTGCGGCAGTCGGCGCACTGGCCGGTGACGCTGCATGG
>CACZNU010000166.1 GCA_902782615.1 Oscillospiraceae bacterium
CACCAGGACACGGCTCATGATGTCATCGGCCACAGCCTGATCCATCTTGCCGCGGGCGACCTTCTTGTTCAGAGAGGCAGCCAGCTTGTCCTTGTGGCGCTGGGCACTGGCAACGCTGGAAGCGTACATCAGAGCGGTGTGGCCCTTGGCCGCGAAGACCTGGGCAATACCGCTGCCCATCGTACCGGCGCCGAAAATTGCAACTTTCATGGTTTGTTCCTCCTAAATAAAATTTTTAAGATTCTTATTTATCAGACACCACGTCTGGCAATCACTTGTTCTGATAGGGCTCGTGCTTGCGCTTTTCCAGGAAGGCGCCCATACCCTCCTTCTGGTCCGCCGTCTCGAAGCAGCTGCCGAACAGCTTCTCCTCGATAACAACAGCCTCGTCCATGCCGACCTCCAGGCCCGCGTTGATGGCCTTCTTGCAGGCGCGGACGGCGATGGGGGCGTTCCTGGCGATGGTGGCGGCCAGCTTCTCGGCGGCGGCCATCAGCTCCTCCACCGGATACACCGCGTTCACCAGGCCCACACGCAGAGCCTCGTCCGCCTTGATGTTCTTGGCGGAGTAGATCAGCTGCTTGGCCATGCCGGGCCCGATCAGGCGGGCCAGACGCTGGGTGCCGCCGAAGCCCGGGGTGATGCCCAGGCCGGCCTCAGGCTGACCGAATACAGCCGTATCGGCGCAGAGGCGAATGTCGCAGGCCATGCTCAGCTCGCAGCCGCCGCCCAGAGCGTAACCGTTCACCGCCGCGATGGTGGGGATCGGCAGAGTCTCCAGTCTGCGGAAGACGTCGTTCCCCTTCTTGCCGAAGGCCTCGCCCTCCTCTTTCGTCAGCGTGCTCATCTCACCGATATCCGCGCCGGCCACAAAAGCCTTGTCGCCGCTGCCGGTCAGTACCAGCGCGTAGATATCGCTGTCGGCATTGACCAGATCAATCAGCTCGTTCAGGTCCGTCAGCACCTCGGAGTTGAGGGCGTTCAGCGCCTTGGGCCGGTTGATGGTGGCAATGGCGACATGATCCTTTTTCTCCAGCAGGACATGCGTCATATTTCTTCCTCCTTGCAACCTCTTCTTTTCCGCATAATATGCGGGCTTTGAGCGGAATCTGCCCCTCATATGGGCATAATCCTCCTCATACGTAACACATTATAGTACCTTGTCTATTTTTTATCAAGTCTTGTTTTTCGGTTTTTTTGCGCTTTTTCTTTTTTAGAGGATTCACCAAATTTCCGCCCGCTTTCCCTTCCCTTTTTGACGGAAAAAGGGATTCGCTTTCCCTGTTCCGCGTCGTTTTTCCCCCTTGGCAGCGGTGTGGTCTTTGTGATAGAATACTGCGTACAGATCACATAGAATACTGCGTACAGATCACCGCCGGCCAGGTGCCGCCGGCCATGGGAGGAAACACCATATGCGTATGCGCAAAAAGAAAAATCTCATCCCCCGGATGGAGGCCTGCGCCGACTGGCTGATCGCCGATCCCGCCGCCCTGCGGGGCCATTGGCGGGAGCTGATGCCCCAGGCCAGGGAGCTGCGCCTGGAGCTGGGCTGCGGCAAGGGGCGGTTCACCGTGGGTACCGCCGCCGCGGAGCCGGACGTGCTGCTCATCGCCGTGGAGAAGGTGCCGGACGCCATGGTGGTGGCCATGGAGCGGGCCCGGGACGCCGGGCTCAAAAACGTCCGCTTCATCGACGCCGACGCCGCGCGTCTTGCGGAGATGTTCGCCCCCGGTGAGGTGGACCGGATCTATCTCAACTTCTCCGATCCCTGGCCCAAGAGCAACCAGAAGAAACGCCGCCTCACCCACGGCAACTTCCTGAAGGTCTACCGTCAGGTGCTGGCCGACGGCGGGCAGATCCATTTCAAGTCCGACAACGACAAGCTCTTCGAGTGGTCCCTGGAGGAGATCCCCCGGTTCGGATTCACCCTCTCCGAGGTGACCCGAAATCTCCACGAAAACGGCCCCGTGGGCGTGATGACCGACTATGAGGCCAAGTTCTACGCCGAGGGCAAGAGCATCAACCGCCTGGTGGCCACCATGGTGGACTGGACAGAGCGGTCGGAGGACGAAGCGGAGGAAACAAAACGGGCATAGTAAATTGAAAAGGCCCACCGGAAATCCGGTGGGCCTTTTTATCACTTTTTTGAAGCTTATTTCTCCTCAAACTGATCCGCCGGGGCGTTGCACAGCGGGCAGCGGAAATCCTCCGGCAGCTGGGTGCCCTCGTAAACGAAGCCGCAGATCTTACAGACCCACTTCTTCACCGGCTTGTTCTCCACCTCTTTGAAGAAGGCGGCACCGGCGCCGCACAAGGGGCACTTGAAGTCCTCGGGCAGCTCCGCGCCCTCATACACGTAGCCGCAGACCTTGCAGACCCAGCGGCGCTCCGGGGCCGCCTCGACGGCGGGCTCCTCTTCCCCGCTCCCGGCGGCCAGATCGGCGACGACGACGGCGGCCATGGTCTCCAGCTCCTGAAGCTTTTCCTCCGGCAGAGCGGACTTGATGGTCAGGGTCGGGGCCAGGCGCTCCCACTTCAGAGGCTCCAGGATGGCCTCCATGCCCTTGGCGGCGGCGGGAGACCAGGAGCCGTTCTCGATGAGGAGATATCTGCGGCTCTGGAGATTGTGCTGGGCAATATCGTGGAGCAGGTTCTCCATGGTGATGAACACGCCCATGTTATAAGTCGTGGTGGCCAGGACCACATGGCTGAACCGGAAAGCGGCGGCCAACACATAACTGACGGGGGTGACGGACACGTCGTACATCTCCACCTTTACGCCCTGCTCGGCCAGGCGGCAGGCCATCACGTTGGCGGCGCTCTCGGTGTTGCCGTAGACGGAGGAATAGGCGATCAGCACGCCCTGCTCCTCCGGCTCATACCGGCTCCACAGGTCGTACTTGCCCAGGATGTAGTCCAGATCCTTCCGCCACACAAAGCCGTGGAGGGGCAGCAGCATCTCGATATCCAGCCCGGCGGCTTTCTTCAGCACGGCCTGGACCTGGGGGCCGTACTTGCCCACGATATTGGTGTAGTACCGGCGGGCGGGATCCAGATAATCCCGGTCGAAGTTCACCTCGTCGGCAAAGAGCTTGCCGTTGAGGGCGTCGAAGCAGCCGAAGGCGTCAGCCGTCAGCAGCACCCTGTCGGTCCGGTCGTAGGTCATCATGACCTCGGGCCAGTGGACCATGGGGGCGGAGACGAACTGGAGCGTATGGCGGCCGGTGGTGAGGGTGTCCCCCTCCTTGATGACGTGGATATGGCTGTCCAGCCTGGCGCCGAAGAACTGGCGGATCATGTTCCGGGCCATGGCGGAGCAGTAGATCTCCAGCTCCGGCCACAGCAGCACCAGGTCCTCCAGCTCGGCGGTATGGTCCGGCTCCATGTGGTGTACCACCACCACATCCAGCTTGCGGCCATTCAGCGCGTGGAGCAGATTCTCCCGGAACTGGCGGCGAACGGCGCTGTCCACCGTGTCGAAAAGGACGGTCTTCTCGTCCGTCAGCAGGTAGCTGTTGAAGGAGATGCCGTAGGGCACGTCGAACACGCCCTCGAACATGGCCAGACGCCGGGCGTCGGCGCCGACCCAGGTATAATCGTCGTTTACTTTTCTCACGCAGTACATAGTGTTCCTCCTGTGTGGCAAAACTATTGGCTCAACAGATTGATTTTATCATGCTTTGTGTCCCGCCGCAAGATGAAAAAAAGAAAAGACAGCCGTTTCAGACTGTCTTTTCCAAAATCCGATGGGTTCAGCAGGCCTTCTTGGCCACGTCGCACAGAGCGGTGAACGCCACGGCGTCGTTGATGGCCATCTCGCTGAGCATCTTGCGGTTGATCTCAATGCCGGCGACCTTCAGGCCGTGCATGAAGGTGGAGTAGTTCATGCCGTTGAGCTTGCAGGCGGCGCTGATGCGGGTGATCCACAGCTGACGGAAGTCTCTCTTCTTCAGGCGGCGGCTCACGTAAGCGTAGGTCAGGGACTTCATGACCTGCTCGTTGGCCATCTTGAAGTGCTTGGACTTGGCGCCCCAGTAGCCCTTGGCCAGCTTCAGC
>CACZNU010000167.1 GCA_902782615.1 Oscillospiraceae bacterium
CAACAAGGTGGTGAACATCCACGCCACCGCCCAGCTGAAGGTGGTGCTGGTGAAGCCCGAGCGCTTTGAGAACGCCTCCGAGATCGCCGACCACCTGCGGGAAAAGCGCACCGTGGTGCTGAACCTGGAGTCCACCAACAAGGACATCGCCCGCCGCCTGGTGGACTTCCTGTCCGGCGTGGCCTATGCCGGCGAGGGCAAGATCAAGAAGGTGGCCGCCAACACCTACATCATCACCCCCTACTCCGTGGACATCATGGGGGATCTCATCGACGAGCTGGAGAACAACGGCCTGTATCTGTAATACATAGATCAAGATTTTTGGAGGGATAGATATGTTGACACCGCAGGAAGTTTCCGGAAAAGGTTTCCCCAAATCCTCCTTCGGCAGCAGCGGCTACAACATGGCCGCGGTGGACGAGTTCCTGGACACGCTGACCGACGATTACACCACCCTGTATAAGGAAAACGCCACGCTGAAGAGCAAGCTGAAGGTGCTGGCCGAGAAGGTGGAGGAGTACCGCGCCACCGAGGACGCCATGCGCTCCACCCTGCTCACCGCCCAGCGGATGGCCGCCAAGCTGGTCCAGGAGGCCCAGACCGAGAAGGATCAGATCCTGGCCGACGCCCGGGCGGAGGCCACCCGTCAGATCGCCGATCTGGACGACCAGACCCGTCAGGCGGAGGCCCGCCTGGCCATGGCCCGGCAAAGCCTGGGCGAGTTCCTGAGCCGCAGCCGCGAGCTGTGCGCCCAGCAGGCGGAGTTTTTGAAGACCCTGCCGGAGCTGCCCCTGGCCGAGGAGTCCCAGGCCGCCCAGGAGGAAAAGGAGGACGTGGACGACACCGTGTCCACCATCGAGAAGGACATCATCAAGGAGTTCGCCGCCCGGGAGGAGACCCCCGCCGCCCAGGAGAGCGCCGATGAGCCCGCTCCCGAGGCCGAGCCCGCCCAGGAGAAGGAGGAGGATTCTCCCGCCTCCGGCGACACCACCGTGTTCCCCAGCGACTTCAAGCTGAATCTGGATCAGCTGAAGTTCGGCCGCAACTACACCGGCGAAAACTGACATCAAAAAAAGAAGGGCGTGCTGCAAAATGTCCGAAAGCACGTCATTCCGAGCCGGTGACCGGCGTCACCGGCGTGGGAATCCGCTCTCCTGACAGGGAACACGGATTGCCGCGGGCCCATCGGGCCCTCGCAATGACAGACTATCACATTTTGCAGCGCGCCCTTTTCCGACAAGGAGACCTGTATGAAACCCATCATCGCCCTGCTGTACGATTTTGACAAGACCCTCTGCACCACCGACATGGAGGACTACACCTTCATCCCCGCCCTGGGCATGACACCCCCGGATTTCTGGAAGATCGCCAACGACTTCGGCCGGGAGAACCACATGGACGGCCTGCTGGCCTATATGTACACCATGATCGAGGAGTGCCGCAAGCGGGACATCCGGCTGGACCGGGAGTTCCTCATCCGCTGCGGCCGGGCGGTGGAGCTGTTCCCCGGCGTGCGGGAGTGGTTCGGCCGCATCAACGCCTTCGGCGCGGAGCAGGGCGTGGAGGTGGAGCACTATGTGCTCTCCTCCGGCCTGACGGAGATCATCGAGGGCACCGGCATCTTCCACGAGTTCAAGAAGGTCTATGCCTGCGAGTTCCTCTATAACGAGGCGGGGCTGGCCTCCTGGCCCAAGCTGGACGTGAACTTCACCAACAAGACCCAGTTCATCTACCGGATCAACAAGGGTGTGCTGGACGTCAGCGACGACCGGCGGCTCAACAGCTCCATGCCCGACGACAGCCGCCGGGTGCCCTTCACCAACATGATCTACGTGGGGGACGGCCTCAGCGACGTGCCCTGCATGAAGATGACCCGGGCCTACGGCGGCCAGGCCATCGCCGTGTATCAGGACAGCAACCGCCAGGCGGTGGAGGAGCTGTTGAGCCGCCGCCGGGTGGATTTCATCTTCCCCGCCGACTACCGCCAGGGCACCGGCCTGGACGAGACGGTGAAGAACATCATCCGGAAGATGGCCATCACCGACGCCCTGGGCGAGGAGAACGCCCGCCAGTTCCGCCAGATCGGCAAGTACGACCTGCCCAACCAGGCCAGTCTCTTTGACTGATGGGCCGGGATCTGTGCCGAAAGCACGCGGAACACCCCCGAACAACAAAGAGCTCCCGCTTCCTCCTGGGAAGCGGGAGCTTTTTTCATTATGACAGATAGTTCAGCGGGTTCACGAAGGTGCCGTTGATCATGATGCCGAAGTGGCAGTGGTTGCCGCTGGAGATGCCGGTGGAGCCCATGTAGGCGATGGCCTGGCCCTGATAGACGTGCTCGCCCGGCGAGACCAGCATGGAGCTGCAGTGGCCGTAATAGGTCTTGTAGCCGTTGCCGTGGTCGATGATCACCAGATAGCCGTAGCCGCCGTACCAGCCGGCGTGGGTGACGGTGCCGCCGTCGGAGGCGTAGATCACCGTGCCGTAGCTGTTGCCGATGTCGATGCCCTCATGGTAGGTGGAGGCGCCGTAGATGCCCGTATAGCGGCCGCCGAAATAGGAGGTGATGACACCGTTGCAGGGCCAGCGGAACACGCCCGTGGGGAACCAGGAGGGCCGCTCCTTGGTGCCCCGGAGGCGGACCTCGTCCACCGGCTGGGACAGCATGGCCGTGGCCACCACCTGGCGGCCCTGCTCCTCGCCGTTGATATAGGTCACGTTGGCGGTGATGTCCGCCTTGCCGTAGACGCCGGCGGAGACCACCTGATAGTCGCCCTGGTACATGTCGGGGTCGTCCTGATACTGCAATCCGTAGGGCACGTCCTGCACATAGCTCTGCCGCTCCACGTCCACCACCGTCAGATACGGCACCGCCTGGGATACGGTGAGCACGTCGCCGGTGTGGAGGGACATGGCGTCGTAGCCCGGGTTCATGCTCAGAAGCTGGGCCAGCGTCAGGTCATATTTGTCCGCGATGTCGTAGTACGTGTCGCCGTCCACCACGGTGTAGGTGACCTCGCCGGACTTGGTGGAGTAGAGCTTCTCGGCGATATAGCCCAGATTCATCATATAGGAGCGGTTCACGTATTCCTCGCGAACCTCCACGTTTTCCACGAAGTAGCACTCCACCGTGTTCTCGGTGACGTAGCCGATCTTCATCTGCTCCAGCAGCTCCTCCAGGGCGCCGGCAAAGGGCGTGGCCGCCACGGGCTCGTCGTCCACGTACAGCACGTAGCCGTAGTCGATGACGCCCAGGGCGTCGGTCAAGCGCTGCTGAAGCTCTTCCTTGTCCTCCAGCTCCTTCCGGGCCACCAGCCTGCGGCTGATGCCCAGTCCGCCCCGGTTCACCTGGTACTCCCGGTCCCCCAGGGTGCGGCGGGTGGTGGCCTCGATGGCGCTCACCGCCTGGTCCACCGTCCGCCGGCTGGACACCGCTCCCAGATCCGTGCCGTTATAGGACACGCTGGTCCCCACGGTGTACAGCGACAGGGCCACCGCCGCCGCGGCGATGGCCATGGCCCCCAGGAGAAAGACCGCCGGGCGGACGTTTATCTCCTCCAGCCAGCCCCGCACCCGGGCGCCGGAGTCGGCCGAGCGCTTCCGGCGGCGCAGAAACCGCTCCCGAAAGGCCGAGCCCACCGCCGGCAGACAGCCCCAGACG
Organism: Oscillospiraceae bacterium; assembly: GCA_902782615.1. Lineage (GTDB taxonomy): Bacteria > Bacillota > Clostridia > Oscillospirales > Oscillospiraceae > Vescimonas. The sequence continues at coordinate 3,662 of CACZNU010000167.1, forward strand.
AACAGCACCAGCTGCACGATGCCGTGCTCCGACTCGGGGAACTGGTTGCTGCGCTTCTCCTCCGCCAGGGTCCGGGCCCGGCGGCCCATGCGCTTCACCGAATCGGCCCGGCGGGCCAGACGCCCCCTCACGGCGGAGATCGCCTCTATGCACTTTTTCTGCCACCTGCCCCACGGCGAATGCCGCCGGCGGGTGGGCTGTACCGTCTCTTGACTCATGTGAAATCCGTCCAAAAGTTACAAAATTGTTACAAATGGTATGATACCGTGTTTTTCTGTCTCCGTCAAGTAAAACTTTGTCGTCTCCCCTTTTTTTGATTTACTTTTCGTATAAAATGCGTTATAATTTACTTCCTGTATTTGAGAGAGAAGGGATCCCCATATGTCAACCGATTTTTCCCGCACGTTGAGTCTGCTGCGGCAGGAGAAGGGCTTGTCTCAGCGAAAGGCGGCGTCAGCCCTGGGCATCAGCCAGGCGCTGCTGAGCCACTATGAAAACGGCATCCGCGAGCCGGGTCTGGGCTTTGTGGTGAAGGCCTGCGACTTCTACCACGTGTCGGCGGACTATCTGCTGGGCCGCACCCTGAGCCGGGACGGCGCCATCATCGGGGCCGACGACCTGTACGACTCCAGCGCCGAGAAGGGCACCTTGAAGGGCAGCATCCTGGCCACCCTCCAGAAGAAGCTGGTGGTGAACACCGCCAACGTCCTCTTCGACCTGCTGGGCAAGGTGGGGTCCCGGGAGGCCATCACCGCCGCCGGTGACTATCTCAGCGCCGCCCTGTACCAGATGCTGCGCCAGCTCTATCGCCGCTCCGGGGCCAACGAGGAGTTTTTCGCCCTGGACAGCGCCCTTTTTGACGCGGGTCTGGTGAACGCCGACATGAGCGCCACCAAGGTGCGCTATCTCCGCTCGCTGGACGCCTGTCCCCCGGAGGCTTTCCCGCCCATCTCCGGCGAGACGCTGACCACCGACTATCCCGGCCTGGGCCAGAGCGCCGCCCAGGTGTGCCACAACACCGACGAGCGGGCCAGGAAGCAGCTGGAGAACCTGCTGTAAATCCATCTTTTGAGGTAACGATATGTTTGACCAAGCCAAAATCCGCAATTTTTCCATCATCGCCCACATCGACCACGGCAAATCCACTCTGGCAGACCGCCTGCTGGAGGTGTGCAATACCGTCGAACTTCGGGACATGGAGGACCAGATCCTCGACTCCATGGAGCTCGAGCGTGAGCGTGGCATTACCATCAAAGCCCGTGCTGTGCGGTTGGATTACCATGCCGATGACGGAATGGATTATGTGCTTAATCTTATCGATACCCCGGGCCATGTGGACTTCAATTATGAGGTCTCCCGCAGCCTGACTGCCTGTGAGGGTGCGGTTTTGGTGGTAGATGCCAGTCAGGGCGTGGAAGCCCAGACCCTGGCAAACACCTACCTTGCCATAGACAACGATCTGGAGGTTCTCCCAGTCATCAATAAGATTGATTTGCCCGCCGCCAGGCCGCAACAGGTCAAGCAGGAGATTGAGGATATTATTGGCTTGAGCGCTGAAGATGCCCCGGAGATATCTGCAAAGAACGGGATCAACATTCACGCAGTGCTGGAGATGATCGTACGGGATGTACCGCCGCCCAAGGGCGACTCCGATGCGCCACTGCAGGCTCTGATTTTCGACAGCCAGTATGATTCCTATCGGGGCGTCATTGTCTATCTGCGCGTTATGAATGGTACCATCCGTCCGGGTATGGACGTGCGTATGATGGGTACAGGAGCAGAGTACAAGGTCGTGGAATGCGGTTATCTGCATCCCCGTGGTATGCTGGCATGCGAGACGTTGAGCGCCGGAGAAGTCGGATATCTTACCGCTTCCATCAAGACCATCGCAGATACCCGCGTGGGCGATACTGTCACCGAGGCTGGACGCCCTGCGGCGCAAGCACTTCCCGGCTACAAGACAGTCCAGCCCATGGTGTTTTCCGGTGTCTATCCGGCTGACGGCTCCAAGTACGGCGATCTGCGGGACGCACTGGAAAAGCTCAAGCTGAACGATGCCTCTATGTCATATACCCAGGAGAATTCCATTGCATTGGGATTCGGCTTCCGCTGCGGCTTTCTGGGCCTTCTGCACATGGAAATCATTCTGGAGCGCTTAGAGCGGGAGTATAACCTGGATCTCATAACCACAGCGCCGAACGTCGTATATAAGGTCGAAAAGCTTAACGGTGAGACCGTGGAGGTCTATACGCCGCTGAACTATCCCGATCCTGCCGAGATCCAGCAGGCATACGAGCCGTTTGTCAAAGCCAATATCATTGCCCCGCCGGACTACGTGGGTAATATCATGGACTTGTGCCAGCAACGCCGGGGTGAATTCAAGGATATGACATATCTTGACCAGACCCGCGTGGAGCTTCACTATGACATGCCCTTGAATGAGATCATCTACGATTTCTTCGACGCGCTCAAGTCGCGCACACGTGGATACGGCTCGCTGGATTATGAAATGGACGGATACCGTCCGTCCAATCTG
>CACZNU010000168.1 GCA_902782615.1 Oscillospiraceae bacterium
CTGGTGCACCTGGGCCTATAACTGCTGGGGCCTGAACACCATCATCAACATGGACTCCCTGATGTTCGACATGACCATCCGCACCGACAACCTGGACGACTGCGTGATGGATATGGCCAAGTACCATGAGTGGGCCCCCATGCGCCGCATGGCCGTGGGTGGCATGCACCACATTTTCGAGCTGTGGGAGAACATGGAGCGGTTCCACTGCGACATGGTCATGATGTACGACCAGCTCCAGTGCAAGGGCATGCAGGGTGTCCACGGCCTGTTTGAGGACGAGTTCCGCGCCCGGAACATCCACGCCATCTGGATGCCCCACGCCCTGCCCGACAAGCGGACCGTGTCCCGCTCCGAGATCCGCACCATCATCAACGACTACATGACCACCGTCATGCACGAGGAGCCTCTGGATCCGTCCCTGCTGGACTTCGACGATTCCGAGAGCTGGTAAGAAGGAGGAGATAGAGAGATGCGCAAACTGTTGAAGATTCTGTTCAAGGTGCTGCTGATCGGCGGCGGCATCTATGCGGCCCTGTTCGCCGTATTCTTCTTCGATCTGGACGGCAAGGCCCTGTTCTATGGCGTGGAACCCTTCCTGGTGAAGCACTATGACAAGATGCCCCGGCGGGATCCGCTGTCTAAGCTGTATGAGACGGAGAAGCCCAACTACGAGTACAAGGTGTGAGGGGAGGACAGATCATGGAGCAGATCAAGGAGACGCTGCTGGCCACCGGCAAGAAGGCGCTGAATTCGGCGCTGACCTTGGCGCGGGCCACGGCGGAGGCCACCGCTAACCTGCTGGGCCGGGCCGCCGGCCACGCGGTGGTGTTCGTGAAGGATCAAACCGGCGCTCTGGTGAGGACCGCCGGCGGCAAGGCCAAGGAGGTGGCCCGGGATCACCGGCAGACCCTGCTGCTGATCGCCGCTGTGGTGTCTGCCCTGGCGCTGATCGCCTCGCTGCTGGGCCTGCTGCTGGGCAAAAAGAAATAAGCAACCGCAAAGAAAGAGGAGCGTTCCAAACGGAACGCTCCTCTCTTTTGCGGTTTTGCCGTGTCATTTTTCCCAGGGCTCCCGGTCCTTGGGCTTTTTCTCCGCTTCCTCCGGCTGCTTCTTGATCTTTTTGACAAAGAGCATCATGGGGAAGGAGGAAAGGATACAGTAGCCGGCGGCAATATACTCCCAGGGATGGCCCTGCCTCAGCATGGTGACCATCAGAAGAAGCAGGATCACCATATCTACAGCGCCGAAGACGGCGAATCCGATCAGCTGCTTTTTGCTCATGGAAAACCTCTCATTCCGTGGTATGCTTCTCCTTGCCGAAGTGGAGTTCCTTCATACCCTCCACCTCGTCGCAGATGGGCTTGAGGGAACAGGAGCCGCAATCGGTGGGCATACCCTCCAAAATCTTGGTGAGGGACATGGTGATGTCGTGGGCGGTCCTGGCGCACTTCTTCGCCCCGGCGTAGTCAGCGTCGGGGGCGGTGATAAAGATCAGCTTCACAGCCAGCACGTTGGGATCCTGCTTGTACTGGCGGATGAAATCGTCCCCGATGCGCTCGAAGCTGATGCCGGAGCGGACGGCGTCCTTGCTGATGCGCACCTGCTCCCGATTGGATTCCGAGGAGGTGCGGATCATGAATCCCTTGGGGAAGACCCGGTATTTGACAAAATCCATGTTCTGGATGGCCCGGAAGGCCTGCTCCGTGTCGTCCTCGTCGTCACTCTCGATGTCACCCACCCGCAGCAGGGTGATGCGGACGTAGTCGCTGTCGGACTTCAGCTCCCCCAGATCGGGGCCGTAGAGGAGGATTTCGTCCTTCTCCACCAGAGCGGGGCTGGTGGTGACGCAGGTGAAATTGACGGCCGCCTTGCTGCCGCCGCCCAGCTCAAAGGCGGCGTCCCGCAGCATGACCAGCTCGAAGGCGCCGGTGTCCTCCCAGGCGCGGGAGGGGTCATAGGGATAGCGTCGGGGAGCGGAGGAGCCGCCCAGCTCCTCCGCTCTGCCAATAACGGAATGATACAGATCCATATCAGAACTTGATATCCGTCTGTTTGCGGTCAAAGATCTTGTTGACCTGGACGTAGGCCCAGCCCAGCAGCTTCTGATCCAGGTTCCAGAAGTAGACGGCAAACAGCACGCCTACCACGGCGAAGAGGATCAGGGCGATCTTCCAGAGGACCTTGAAAACTTTGCCCATAAAATGTACCTCCATGTACAGAGTAACATGCGCCCCTTCGCGCCGCGCACGGCGCGAATCTGGTGCAATTATTTTTCACCGCGGCGTGTACGTGGCGAAAAATCCCGCTCGGCCTGCAAATATGCGAGCGTCCCCCGCAAGCAATAAGTAAGCGTCCAAATCTTTGATTTGGCAACGCGAACTTATGCGTTAGCTGTGCGCTGCAGCAGGCCACAAGCCTACTCATGTCAAAAACCAGCGCAGCGTTTTTGGCATGGAACTCCTTACTTGGCCATACCCTTCTGGCGTGCGTACTCGGCGGCGCCCAGAGCGCCCATCAGCTGGGGATCGGTCTTCAGGTCGATGACCTTCAGCTTCAGCACCTGCTCAATGGCCTGCTTCAGACCGGCGTTTTTGGCGCAGCCGCCGGTGAGGGTGATGGCGTCGGTGGCGCCAGCCTTTTTGCTCATGACAAAGCAGCGCTTGGCCACGGCCATCTGGATGCCGGCGGCGATCTCGTCCATGGGCTTGCCCTCACCCACCAGGGTGATGACCTCGCTCTCGGCAAACACGGTGCACTGGGCGGTGATGGGGATCACGTTCTTGGCCGTCAGGCTCAGGTTGCTGAACTCCGGCAGGGACATCTCGAAGGAGCGGGCCATGGCCTCATAGAAACGGCCCGTACCGGCGGCGCATTTATCGTTCATGGCGAAGTTCTTCACCGTGCCGTCGGTGTCGATGCTGATGCCCTTCACATCCTGACCGCCGATATCGATGATGGCCTTGACCGTGGGATCGGTGACGTGCACGCCCATGGCGTGGCAGGAGATCTCGGAGATGTTCTCATCGGCAAAGGGGACCTTGTTGCGGCCGTAGCCGGTGCCGATCAGA
>CACZNU010000169.1 GCA_902782615.1 Oscillospiraceae bacterium
AACGCCATGATCCGCATCGATATGTCCGAGTATATGGAGAAGCACACCGTGTCCCGCCTGGTGGGTTCGCCTCCCGGCTACGTGGGCCACGAGGAGGGCGGCCAGCTCACCGAGAAGGTGCGCCGCAAGCCCTACAGCGTGGTGCTGTTTGACGAGATCGAGAAAGCCCACGAGGACGTGTGGAACATCCTGCTGCAGATCCTGGAGGACGGCATCGTCACCGACTCCCAGGGCCGCCGGGTGGACTTCAAGAACACCGTCATCGTCATGACCTCCAACGTGGGCGCCAAGAATATCACCGCCGCCGAGACGGCCCGCCTGGGCTTTGACGGCAGCGAGAAGGAGACGGACGAGGACGCCCGGTTCCAGCGCATCAAGGAGGCCGTCATGGCGGAGCTGAAGCGCACCTTCAAGCCGGAGTTCCTGAACCGTATCGACGAGACCATCGTCTTCCGCCAGCTGACGGAGGAGGATATTGTGAAGATCGCCCGCCGCATGCTGGACAACACCGGCAAGCGCATGGCGGAGAAGGGCATCACCCTGGCCGCCGAGGATGACGCCGTGGCGGCCCTGGCCAAGGACGGCTTCGATCCCCAGTACGGTGCCCGTCCGCTGCGCCGTGCCATCCAGAACACGGTGGAGGACGCCGTGGCCGAGCAGATGCTGGAGGGTCAGCTGGTGTCCGGCGACACCGCCCACGTCCGCCTGAAGGACGGCAAGGTGGTCATCGAGAAGTAAGCAACCGCTGAAATAGAAAATGGGACGCGGCACCGCGTCCCATTTTTTCTGCACCTGATGTGTGATGCTTTGTAATCGTTTTTGTAACCCTTTTTTCTTTCCAAAGCCGGTGGACTGTGATATACTCACCTTACCAATCCCCTTGCAGAAAGGAGCGATCCTATGAACGTCAACTGGAACGATCCCAATTTTGAGGGTTTCGGCGACCGGAACCCCTTTGCCGCCCGAAAGGCCAGCCGCCCCAAGAAGGAGCGAAAGGGCATCGGCAGCCCCCTCGGCCGCACCATGATCAACCTGCTGGTGACACTGGTGTTCGGCGCCATCTATTTCTACGTGGTGCTGCCGCCCATCAATCTCAAGGCCCAGGAGTTCTACGTGTTCGTCATCCTCCTGTGCGCCGTGTACGCCTTCTGTGCCGTGCTGACCTCCGGGTTCCAGGGCACCGGCGTCAAGGGCTACTTCGGCTTTGTAAAGAAGCAGTGCAAGATCCCGCTGCTGGTCACCGTGGCCCTGCTGCTGACGGCCATCGTGGGCAGCATTATCGGCTGGCAGGTGTTCCGGGCAGGATCCTATCGGGATCTGCTGGAGGTGAGCACCGGCGACTTCGCCGCCGAGGTGGAGGAGATCTCTTTCGACCAGATCCCCATGCTGGATGCCGACAGCGCCATGAAGCTGGGCAACCGCAAGCTGGGCGAACTGGCGGACATGGTGTCCCAGTTCGAGGTGGCCGACGACTATACCCAGATCAACTACAAGGGCCGCCCCGTCCGGGTGACGCCCCTGCGCTACGGAGACATCATCAAGTGGCTTAACAACCGCTCCAAGGGCCTGCCGGCCTATCTGATCATTGACATGGTGAAGCAGAATGTGGAGGTGGTCCGGCTCCAGGACGGCATCCGCTACACCACCGCCGAGCACTTCAGCCGCAACCTCTACCGCTATCTGCGGTTCCACTACCCCATGTATATGTTTGATGAGCCGGCCTTTGAGATCGATGAGTCGGGCAACCCCTACTGGGTCTGTCCCCGGATCACCAAGACCATCGGCCTCTTCGGCGGCATGGACATCAACGGCGCCGTTCTGGTGAACGCTGTCACGGGCGAGTGCCGGTACTACGATGTGGCGGACGTGCCGGAGTGGGTGGATCACGTGTTCACCGCCGGCTTGATTCTCCGCCAGTACGACTACCACGGCACCTATGTCAATGGTTTCCTCAACTCCATCTTCGGCCAGCGTGACGTAACCGTCACCACCGACGGCTACAACTACCTGGCGGTGGGGGACGACGTGTATATGTACACCGGCATCACCTCCGTGGTCAGCGATGAGTCCAACATCGGCTTTATCCTGTCCAATCAGCGGACCAAAGAGACCCGGTTCTATTCCTGCGCCGGCGCCGAGGAGTTCTCCGCCATGGACAGCGCTGAGGGCCAGGTCCAGCAGATGCACTACGACGCCACCTTCCCGCTGCTGCTGAACATCTCCGACCACCCCACCTACTTCATGGCCCTGAAGGACGCGGCGGGACTGGTGAAGATGTACGCTATGGTCAACGTCAGCCAGTATCAGATCGTGGCCACCGGCGCCACCGTGGCCGAGTGCGAGAGCAACTACCGCCAGATGCTTTTCAACAACGGCCTCATCGACCGGCAGGATACCGACGTTAAGCCCGGCGATCTGGCCATGGACCAGGTGACGGGCGTGGTGACGGACATCCGCTCCGCCGTCATGGACGGCAACACCTACTACTACGTGAAGCTGGACAGCAGCGACTCCTGGTTCAGCGGTTCGGCTGCCGACGTACCGGCCCTGGTGCTGCTGAACGTGGGCGACCAGGTGCGGATCAGCTATCTGGCCTCCGCCGGCGGGATCGCCCAGACCATCTATTCCCTGGAGGTGGGGATCCCGGTCCCTGTGGACCCGACCATCGTCAGCGAATAACTGAAAAAGCTCACAAAAGAGGGATGCCTCGAGGCATCCCTCTTTTCTTTTGCCATAAGTTGACAAACCTATAAAACAGTGATATTTTGTTACACCGTAGAAGAAATCCAGACCCCGTTCTGACAGAAAGGGCAGGTAATCTCAAATGCGTATTATCACCATCAGCAGACAGTTTGGCAGCGGCGGCAGAGAGCTGGGCAAGCGGCTCTCCGACCTGCTGAGCTGGGACTATTATGACAAGGAGATCATCGAGACTCTGGCCCAGGAGCGGGGCATGAGTCCGGAGGAGGTCCGTTTTGCCCTGAGCCACCACGGCTGGCACAATGTGCAGCTGACGTATAAAAACAGCTTTTCTCATCTTGGCTTTGACCACGACGCCAGAACTCAGCTGCTCCGGCGGCAGGGCGAGATCATCCGGGCTATTGCCGAGGCGGGCAATGACTGCGTCATCGTGGGACGGGACGCCGATGTCATTTTGCAGGAGTACCACCCCTTTCGGGTGTACGTCTGCGCCGACCTGCAGGCCCGGCTGGCGCGCTGCATGTCCCACGAGGAGAAGAGACCGGAGGCAGAGCGTCTTACGGAGAAGGAGATTCTCCGGAACATCCGCCGTATCGACAAGAACCGCGCCCAGATCAGGGAAATCCTCACCGGCAAGACCCGGGGAGACAGCAGTATGTTCGACCTGACGGTAAACGCCGCCCACTGGGAGATCAAGAAGCTCACCGCCGCTGTGGCGGAGTTTGCCATGCACTGGTTTGAGGCATAATCATCATCGTTTTCGGGGCAGATATACATGAAGAAACAGTTTTCCAATCGAGATTTGACCAAGGGCACCGTGTGGAAGCAGCTGCTGGTTTTTTTCCTGCCCATTGCGGCGGGCACCTGCATCCAACAGCTCTATAACGCGGTGGACGGCCTTATCGTTGGCCGCTTTGTGGGCACCGCTGCCCTGGCCGCCGTGGGCGGCAGCTCGGCCCAGATCATCAACGTGCTCATCGGCTTTTTCGTGGCTACCACGGCGGGCGCTTCGGTGGTCATCGCCCAGATCTACGGAGCCGGCCGCCGGGAGGACGTCCGCGTGGCTGCCGGCAACGCCATCGCCGTCTTTGCCTTGCTGGGCCTGGTACTGATGGCCCTGGGCATGTTAGCCGCGCCGGCTATGCTCCGCCTGCTCCGGACCCCGGACGATACCATCCAGGCCTCGGTGCTCTACCTGCGGATCTATTTTGCCGGTGTGCCCTTTATCCTGGTTTTGAACATGGAGTCCAATATGCTCCGCTCCGTGGGCAACTCTGTCAGTCCCTTCTCCTACATGGTGGTGGGCTGCGTAGTGAACATCGTACTGGACGTGGTGTTCGTAGTGGTGTTCCACTGGGGAGTGGCCGGCGTGGCCGTGGCCACGGTGGCGGCACAGGTGGTCAACATGGCCCTCCTGACGGGGAAGCTCATGGGGACAAAAGAGGACTACCGTCTCAGCCTCAAGGAACTGAAGCTCAGGGGCGTGTATCTCACCAACATGTTCCGCATGGGCCTGCCGTCCGGCCTCCAGAACGCCATGTACGGTGTGTCCAACATGATTGTGCAGATCGGCGTGAACTCCCTGGGTACGGTGGTGGTGGCCTCCTGGGCCATGACCTCCAAGACAGATGGCATCTTCTGGGCGGTCAGCAACGCCCTGGGCGCGGCGATTACCAGCTTCGTGGGGCAGAATCTGGGCGCCGGGAAGCGTGATCGGGTCAAGCTCTGCGTCCGGCAGGGTCTGATCCTGTCCTGGACGATTTCGGTGGGACTCAGCGCCCTCATCATGCTGGCGGCCAGGCCGCTGCTGGACATCCTTACAACGGATCAGGCCGTCATCGATACCACCTATGAGATGATGACCTATTTTGTGCCCTTCTACTTTACGTGGACGCTGATCGAGGTGCTCTCCGCGGTGCTCCGCGGCGCGGGTGATGCGGTGCGCCCGGTGATCATCATCGGTCTCGGCGTATGCCTGTTCCGCATCATCTGGATCCTCACCGTCTTTACCTGGTTCCACACTCTGCCCATCCTCTGCTATTGTTACGCCGTTTCCTGGGTGATCACCGGTCTGGCGATCCTGGTTTATTACCGCAAGGGCAAATGGATGGACCGCAGCCGACTGATCCTGGATAAATGATATCTCCAACATGAGAAACAGCCATCCACAGGGATGGCTGTTTTCTTGCAATTTTGAGCTTACACCACTTGGAAGATGAAGAACTTCAGATAATTCGTCTCATCCACGCCCCAAAGGATGGGGTGGTCGGCGCACTGCTGCCTGGCCTCGATCTGTCGCAGCTGGACACCTGCATCTTTGGCGGCGCTGCGGAGCATCTTGATGAACAGCTCCTCCGTGGCAAAATGACTGCAGGAGCAGGTGGCCAGATACCCGCCCCGGGGCAGCAGCTTCATGGCCCGGTAGTTGATCTCCTTGTAGCCCCGCATGGCGTTTTCGGTGGCTTTGCGGCTCTTGGTGAAGGCCGGCGGGTCCAGGATGATGAAGTCGTATTGGACAGGTTGCTCCGCCAGCCGGGGCAGCAGGTCAAAGACATTCTCGCACACGCAGTCCATGACACCGTCCAGCCCGTTGCGGCGGGCATTCTCCCGGGCGCATTCCACCGCGTATTCGCTCACATCCACGGCGGTGACGTGCTTGGCGCCGCCCCTGGCTGCGTTGAGGGCGAAGGACCCGGTGTGGGTGAAGCAGTCCAGCACCGTGTGTCCCGCCGCGATCCTGGCCACGGCCCGGCGGTTGTACTTCTGATCCAGGAAGAAGCCGGTCTTCTGGCCGTTCTCAAAGTCCACCGTATAGACGATGCCGTTTTCCGTTATGTCAACCGAAGAATAATCCGGTACCGCCTCGCCGGGCAGGGGGAACCAGCCCTTGTTCTGCTCCATGCCCTCCAGCTCCCGGATGGCCACGTCGTTGCGCTGGTAGACGCCGACGATCTCCTGACCGTCGGCGCGGAGGACCTCCAGCAGCAGCCGGAACAGCAGGCCCTTGATGCGCTCCATGCCCAGGCTCAGCACCTGGGCCACCAGGACGCTTTCAAACCGGTCCACCGTCAGACCGGGGAACTGGTCCGCCTCGCCGAAGATGACGCGGCAGCAGCGGCTGTCGGCGGGGCCCATGACGGTCTTGCGGTAATCCCAGGCGTACTGGATGCGGCGGCGCCAGAAGGCCTCGTCGAATTTGTCGTTGGCGTTCCGGGAGAGAAGCCGCACCCGGATCCTGGAGTGGGAGTTATAGAATCCGGTGCCCAGATACGCGCCCTTGGGACCCACCACATCCACCAGATCGCCGTCAGCGACGGCACCGCCCACGGCGGTGACCTCCCCCTCGTAGACCCAGGGGTGTCCGCCCACCAGGGCCGCCTGACCCTTGGCCGTGATGGTAACGGGTGTATAGGGACGATTTCCTTTCATTTTCTGCAGCTGCCTTTCCGTTTTTTCTCATTTTGTGCCGCCATTGTATCACATCTTTCCGGGAAAAACCATAGACTGGGGCGGAAAATAAAACCGAAAGGGGAACTGTCATGCCCAGTGTATTTTTGAGTCCCTCCACCCAGGAGTATAATCCCTACATCACCGGCAGCGGCAGCGAGGAGTACTGGATGAACCAGATCGCCGACGCCATGGAGCCGTATCTTCGGGCCAATGGCATCAGCTTTGGTCGCAACGATCCGTCCACCTCCGCCGCCGCAGCCATCCGGCAGGGGAACCAGGGGAACTACGACTTCTATCTGGCCCTCCACTCCAACGCCTCCGGCGACGGCGCCAGCGAGGGCCGGGCCCGGGGTATCATCGCCTTTTACTATCCCACCTCCGCCAACGGCCGGCGTGGCGCCGAGCTGATCGTGCAGAATCTGCGGCCCATCTATCCGCTGCCGGATCAGGTGAATATCCGCTCTACCACCTCCCTGGGGGAGGTGCGCCAGCCCACCATGCCGGCGGTGCTGGTGGAGATCGGCTACCATGACAACGTGGCCGATGCCCTGTGGATCGAGAGCAACGTGGTGACCATCGCCCGACAGATGGTCCGGGCCCTGACGGAGTATTTCGGCATCCCGTTTGTGGATGAGTGCATGGATCGGCAGGCCGTGGTAACCACCCAGGGCGGCAACCTGAACCTGCGCGGAGGCCCGTCCACCGACAACGCCATCCTGGCCCAAATCCCCAACGGCGCCGCCATTACCGTTTGCGGCAGATACAACGGCTGGTACAGCGCCGTGTATAACGGGATCGAGGGCTTCGTGTCCGGGGAGTATATCCGGTTAGTATAGAAAAACCTACAATTATAACGGTTTCATCTTGACAGTTTTATACAAAGCGGTTAAAATTATCGAGGATTATTATTGATTGATTGAGAGGGTACCTCTGGTTTTGGTACCTTTTCAGGGGAATCTTTCAATTATTTTCTACATGTGAACGGGAGACCGTTTAGATACACCAAAAACTGTCAGGAGGAAACCAATGATCAAGCTTTGGATCGCTATCGTGATAGCGGTCGCGGCGTTCGGTCTTGGCATCCTGGCTTGTATTCTGGCCTATCAGCAGAAGGCGAAGCGCGATGAGCGCAAGATCGCCGACGCCGAGGAGGAAGCGCTTCGTATCGTCAACGAAGCCATCAAGAATGCCGAGAGCAAGAAGCGGGAAGCCCTGGTGGAAGCCAAGGAGGAGATCCTGCGCTCTCGTACCGAATACGAGAAGGAAGTCAAGGAGCGCCGCGCCGACCTGCAGAAGCAGGAGCGCAGACTGCAGCAGAAAGAAGAGAACATCGACCGC
>CACZNU010000170.1 GCA_902782615.1 Oscillospiraceae bacterium
AGGGACGTCGCCGCCCTGCGCCAGCAGATCGAGGAAGTGGACCACGTGGATAGCGCCTTGTGGTACGACAGCGTTGCGGATCTGACGATCCCCAAGGAGATGCTGCCCGATAAGGTGCGCGAGGTGTTTATCGACGGCGACGCCACCATGATCGCCGTGTTTTTCGACACCTCCTCCTCGGCGGATGAGACCATCGAGGCCATCACCGAGATCCGCCAGCTCTGCGGCAAGCAGTGCTTCGTCTCCGGCATTTCTGCCCTGGTGACGGACCTGAAAAATCTGTGCGAGCGGGAGGAGCCCATCTACGTGGGCATCGCCGTGCTGTGCGCCTTGGCCGCCATGGAGCTGTTGACGGACTCCTGGCTGGTACCCCTGGTGTTCCTGGCGGGCATCGGCATCACGATCCTGTACAACATGGGCACCAACGTGGTCTTCGGCGAGATTTCCTACATCACCAAAGCCCTGGCTGCCGTGCTGCAGCTGGCCGTTACCATGGACTACTCCATCTTCCTCTGGCACGCCTACTGCGCCCGCAAGCGGGAGGTCTCCGACCAGGAGGAGGCCATGGCCCTGGCCATCCGGGACACGGTGCTGTCCGTGGCGGGCAGCGCACTGACCACCATCGCAGGCTTCCTGGCCCTGTGCTTCATGAGCTACACCATGGGCGCCGACATCGGCCTGGTCATGGCCAAGGGCTGCGTCTTCGGCGTCGTGGGCAGCGTCACCATTCTGCCGTCGCTGATCCTGCTGTTTGACAAGCCCCTGGCGAAGACCATGCACCGCTCTCTGATCCCCGATATGAGCGGCGCGGCGGCCTGGATCACCAACCACTTCTGGGTGTTCCTCATCGCCTTTGCCGTGATCCTGGCGCCGGCCACCGTCGGCTATCTCCACACGCCGGTGTACTATGATTTCACCCAGATCCTCTCCGGCGACGATGTGGAGAGCCTGGATACCGAGGATATGCAGTTCCTCACCGCCAAGCAGAAGCTGGAGGAGCACTTCGGCGTGGCCACCACCCATATGATCCTCTGCGACGCCGATCTGCCGGCCAAGGACGCTCGGGCCATGATGGACCGGATCGATCAGCTGGACGGCGTGACCACCGTACTGGGGCTCAACAGCCTGGTGGACCCGGAGATCCCCGCCGAGTTCCTCCCGGAGAGCGTGACGAAGGCACTGAAGAGCGGCGGCTGGCAGCTGATGCTGGTCAACTCCGAGTGCGCCGTGTCCACCGACGAGGTGAACCGGCAGATCAACGAGATCAACGACATCCTGAAGGCCTACGACCCCGACGGCATGCTCATCGGCGAGGCGCCCTGCACCAAGGACCTGATCGAGATCACCGACAAGGACTTCACGGTGGTGTCCTGGGTATCCATCGGCTTCGTGTTCCTCATCATCCTGTTGACGCTGCGCTCGGCCACCCTGCCGGTGATCCTGGTGGCAGTCATCGAATTCGCCGTGTTCATCAACCTGGGCATCCCCTACTACACGGACTTCACCATGCCCTTCATCGCGCCCATCTGCATCAGCACGATCCAGCTGGGCTCCACGGTGGACTACGCCATTCTGACCACCACCCGGTATAAGGAGCTGCGGCTGACCCAGGACAAGCGCACCGCTGTCACCGGGGCCCTGGCCTACGCCATGCCCTCCGTGCTGGTCAGTGCGCTGAGCTTCTTCGCCGCCACCTTCGGCGTGGGCGTCTATTCTGACATCGATCTCATCAGCTCCATGTGCAATCTGCTGGCCCGGGGCGCCGTGGTCAGCATGTTCTCCGTGCTGCTGGTGCTGCCGTCGTTGCTGATGCTGCTGGACGGCGTTGTAACAAGAACAAGTCTCGGTATGCGAGACGCGGTGCGCGCCAAGTGAGCGCAGATAGGAGGTACGTTTCTATGAAGTATTGGTTGAAAAAAGCGACGGCCCTGTTGCTGTCCGGTATTCTGGCATCGTCCTGCCTGACCGGCTGTGGCGGGCAGACCCCCGTGGTGAAGCTGGCCGCCGAGACCGACGAGGCGCAGCAGCTCACCGCTGCCGCAACGGAGCTGCTGGGCAGCCACAGCGACAGCGCCGGGCGGGAGGAGACCGTCTATGTGGTGGCCGACGCCCAGGGTCAGCCCACGCAGACCATCGTCAGCACCTGGCTGAAAAACCCCGACGGGACCGACACCCTGGAGGACGACACGGTGCTGCAGAACATTCAGAACGTGAAGGGCGACGAGACCTTCACCGTTGGCGCAGACGGCCATATCACCTGGCAGGCCGGCGGCAGCGATATCCACTACCAGGGGACCACGGACCGGCAGCTGCCCGTGACCACCGCCATTTCCTACGAGCTGGACGGCAAGACGGTATCCGCTCAGGAGCTGGCCGGCGCCACCGGCCACCTTGTCATCACCTTCCGCTATACCAACAACACCGCCGTCCGCCGCACCGTGAACGGCAAGACCGTCACGCTGTACCAGCCCTTCCTGGTGGTGTCCGGCCTGCTGGTGGACAACGCCAAGGCCCAGCACGTCACCGTCACCAACGGCAAGGTCATCCAGACCGGCGAACGCACCGCGGTGGTGGGCATGGCCATGCCCGGCCTGCGGGAGAGCCTGGGGCTGGATACCATGCGTGACCAGAACGGGGAGCTCCTGGATCTGAACGTCCCCGAAAGCGTCACCATTGAGGCGGACGTGGAGGATTTCTCCCTGCTGACCACCGTGACCGTCATCGACAATCAGCTGCTGCAGGATCTGGATCTGGACGACGTCCACTCCCTGGACGATCTGCGCAGCGCCGTGGATCAGCTGGCTGAGGCCTCCGGCGCTCTGGCCGACGGCAGCGAAGCCCTGTATGACGGCGTCAGCACCCTGCACCGCGGCGCGGGAAAGCTGTCTGACGGCATCGTCCAGCTTGACACCGGCGCCGGGACGCTCTCCGATGGGGCCAAGAGCCTCTCCGATGGGGCCAAACAGGCCTCTCAAGGCGCTGCCGATCTGGCTGACGGAGCCGCCGCTCTGGCGGACGGCAATGCCGCCCTCCGCACCGGCGCAGGCCAGCTGGATGCCGGCGCATCCGCCCTGGCGGATGGCGCCAGGCAGGCCTCCCAGGGTGCCGAGACCCTCAGCGGCGGCGCTGCTGCGCTCAGCGACGGCGCGGCCACTATCGCGGAAAATATGGACGCCCTGTCCGGCGGCCTGGACACGCTGGCAGGCGGTGCATCCCAGGTCAGCGGCGGCCTGACGGAGCTGCAGAGCCAGGTTTCCGGTTTGCCCTCCGGGGTACAGGCCCTGTATAACGGCCTGCTGCGGATCAAGGCGGCTCTGCAGGGAGAGCAGGGCCAGAGCGTTTACGAGGGTGCAGCGGCTTTGAAAAACGGCGCCGACGCCCTGTCCGCCGGGCTGGTCAGCGGCGACGCGGCTGACCCCGGCATTTACGAGGGCGCCAAGGGCCTGGAGAGCGGCGCGGCCACCATCGCCGAAGGCGCCGACGGCATTGCGGGCGCGGCGGCCCAGGTGAAGGACGGTATCGACCAGATCCCCGGCCAGCTGACCGCTGCAGTGACCTCTGCCTCGGCCGGTCTGGATGCCGCGTCCGGCCAGTTGACCGCCATTGTGGGCGACGAGAATCTGACCGACGAGCAGCGCACTGCTATCCAGACGGCGCTTGCCTACATCTCCGGTGTGAACAGCGGCCTGGCCGGCGCCACCGTGGATCTCACCCAGGCCGACGCGGCGCTGGACGCCATCGCCGGCGGGGCAGCAGCCATCAGCAGCGGCGCAGGCGACCTCCAGAGCGGTGCAGCCCGCCTTGCCGGCGGCGCTGAAGCCCTCCGGAACGGCGCGGACAGTCTGTCCGGCGGCGCGGCGGCCCTGATGAACGGTGTGGAGCAGATCGTCAGCGACGAAAACCTGGGCGCCATGAT
>CACZNU010000171.1 GCA_902782615.1 Oscillospiraceae bacterium
CTTCTCCTTGGCCACGGTGGCCCGGGTGCGGCGCTTCTGCTTGTAGGGGCGGTAGAGATCCTCCACCTCGGCCAGGGGATCCTGCATCCGCCGGGCGATGGACACGGCGCTGCGCAGATTCACGTCGTAGTCGGGGAACTCCTCGGCGGCCAGCTTGCTGGCGGAGTACACCGAGGCCCCCGCCTCGTTGACGATCATATAGCTGACGCCGGGCAGATCCCGGATCATCTCCACCGCCATCTGCTCCGTCTCCCGGCTGGCGGTGCCGTTGCCGATGGCGATGTGCTCCACGCCGTGGCGGCGGATCATGGCGGACAGCTTCCGGATGGCCTCATCCTTCTGCCGCTGGCCGTAGGTGGGATAGACCACGGCGGTGTCCAGCACCTTGCCGGTGCCGTCGATGACCGCCACCTTGCAGCCGTGGGCGTAACCGGGGTCCAGACCCATGGTCACATGGCCCTTTACCGGCGGCTGCATCAAAAGCGGCTTGAGATTCAAGGCGAAGTTGTGGATGGCGCCCTCCGCCGCCGTATCGGTGAGGCTGGAGCGCGTCTCCCGCTCCAGGGAGGGGAAGATCAGCCGGTCGTAGCTGTCCTGGGCGGCGGAGCGGACGAAGTCGGCACACTTTCCGCCTCCCTTCACGCACCGGTTCCACAGCAGGCCCAGGGCCCAGGCCCGGTCGATGACCACGGAGACCTTCAAAAACTCCTCCTTCTCGCCCCGGTTGATGGCCAGGATCTGGTGGCCCGCCAGCTTGGGGATGGCCTGTTCAAAGTCGTAGTACAGCCGGTAGACGCTGTCCTCCTCCTTGGCGGCGGCGGTGCGGAGGGTACCCTTCCGGCCGATCAGCTCACGCAGCTCCTTGCGGATGGCGGCGTCGTCGGACAGCATCTCGGCGATGATGTCGTTGGCGCCCGCCAGGGCGTCCTCCACCGTTTCCACACCCTTCTCCGCATCGATATAATCCGCAGCCAGAGCGGCGGGGTCCGTCCCCTTCTCCTGGGCGAAGATGGCCAGGGCCAGAGGCTCCAGCCCCTTTTCCCGGGCTACGGTGGCGCGGGTGCGGCGCTTTTGCTTGTAGGGGCGGTACAGGTCCTCCACCTCCGCCAGCGTCTTCGCCCCGTCGATGGCGGCGGCGAGTTCGTCCGTCAGCTTCTCCTGGCCGGCGATGGCGTTCTTGACCTCCTCCTTCCGCTGTGCCAGATTCCGCAGATAGGTGAGCCGGTCAGCCAGCGTTCGCAGGGCGGTGTCGTCCATGGAGCCGTGGAGCTCCTTGCGGTACCGGGCGATGAAGGGGATGGTGTTGCCCTCGTCTAAAAGCTGCACCACGTTGCGCACGTACTGCTCCGGCTGCTTCAGCTCCTGAGCCAGGGTGGTGATGAGTTCGTTCATGGTCGTTTCCTTTCGTGGACAAGAAATGACCCCGCCGATGCGGGGTCATTTCCGCGTTGTTCGTCTTACTTCTTGTGATACAGCCGCCGCATCTCATACTTGGGCTCGCAGCTGACGTGGATGCCCAGGCGCTTGTAGAGCTTGGCGTCCTCCTCGGAGAGGATGACGGTGAAATGGGCGTCGCAGCCCCGGAGGGCGGTGAGCTGCTGCTGGGCCATGGCGGCCAGGGGATTGCTGAGGGCGGAGATGGTCAGGGCGATCAGCACCTCGTCAGAGTGGAGGCGGGGATTGTGGTGGCCCAGATAGCCGGTCTTCATGGTGCTGATGGGCTCGATCACGTGGGCAGGGATCAGCTCCAGCCGGTGGTCGATGCCGGCCATATACTTCAGCGCGTTCAGCAGCAGCGCCGCGCTGGGTCCCAGCAGGGACGAGGTCCGGCCCGTGACGATATGGCCGTCGGGCAGCTCCATGGCGCCGGCAGGGGCGCCGGTGTCGGCGGCTTTGTTGAGGCTCACCTGCACCGCCGGGCAGATCTCCGGCGTCACGCCGGCCTGCTGCATCACCAGCTCCAGCTTGGTGACCACGCTGTCGTCGCACTTGCCCTTGGCCCGGTCCACCAGGCCCGCGTAGTACCGCCGCAGGATCTCCATGCGACTGGCCTCCTGACAGGCCCCGTCGTCCACGATGGCAAAACCCGCCATGTTAACGCCCATGTCCGTGGGGGACCGGTAGGGGCACTTGCCCTGGATCTTCTCAAACATGGTGGCCAGCACCGGGAAGATCTCCACGTCCCGGTTGTAGTTGACGGTGGTCTGACCGTAGGCCTCCAGGTGGAAGGGGTCGATCATGTTCACGTCGTTGAGGTCGGCGGTGGCGGCCTCGTAGGCCAGGTTCACCGGGTGC
>CACZNU010000172.1 GCA_902782615.1 Oscillospiraceae bacterium
CAGATCTGCCGTTTCCTAAGAGGGGCCTAAAAATCCCTTAAAGGGCACAACTGTGAAACCTCTGGTGCCTGCTTCTTACGCCCAGTGTGGGGTGGGTGCTGGAGGGAGGTGCGGCTATGCCTCACCTGCGGATGTAGGGCGCCCTCCAATGGCATGGAGGACCCGACCCTGCCTCTGTGGAGACCTGCTCTTGTGCACAGGCGTACTCCCCATGCGGTAAGCGACCTGTGTACGAAGCAGATGATTTGAAACCTGCAATGCGGTGCTAAAGCGGCTTATGCCGCCCTAACGCTGTGTGCAGAGTAGCCTGCCTTGCGTGGGTAGGGTGGATAGGGGAGCTGATGCACCGACTCCCCGGCCAGGGACGACGTGATATTCCCTTGAAACCCTGCCTGCAAAAGAGGATAAGAAACGGTTTGACTGCTGTGGAAATCACCTAGGCTGTCCTGATCGGGACCCTGGGGGGATTGCAGTGCGGACTAAGTGGCAGTCGGGTATCACGCTCCGGTAACAACGTGGCACAGCGCTGAAAGGGAAACCGCCTGATCGGCGACGAGAGGTGTGCTGTGGGGAAATCCAACCCGTACCTAAGCCGTAAGATTTACCTTCGGGGCCGCCCTGTTCAGTTATTTTACTATGATACAAGCGAGGAATGCCGCCTTGAGTGACAAAGAAAAAGAGAAAAGCAGAAAGAAGACGGGGGCAGGTCCCAGCAGAAATTGGGTGCTGCACGTTTTCCTCATGTCTGTGGTTTTATCGGCTGTGCTGAGCTTTCTCTCTACAACGGCCCTGACCGGAGCCGGGTATGCGGTGGCCATTCTGGTCTTAGTGGCTTTTATCCTCCTTGGCATCGTCTTAGATATGATCGGAGTGGCTGTTACAGCTGCCGATCCCCGGCCGTTTCACTCCATGGCCGCTCACCGGGAGCGTGGCGGAAAAGAGGCCATCCGGCTGCTGAATAGCGCCAGCCGCGTCAGCTCCTTCTGCAACGACGTGGTGGGCGATATCTGCGGTATCGTCAGCGGTACCACCGCCGCCGTCATCGTCACACAGCTGCAGCGCAGTTTTTCCACGACTTCCATCCTGTTTTCCATTGGTGTCACGGCGCTGATCTCCGGCCTGACTATCGGCGGCAAGGCTTTGGGAAAAACAGTGGCAATCAACGACTGTACCAATGTGGTACACCGGGTGGCGATCCTGATGAACGTGCTTCACCTATACCGATAAGAGGAGCTATGAGCTTGATTTTAGACAGAATCCACGATCCGTCCGACGTGAAACAACTGAACCTGACCGAGGTACAGCAGCTCTGCGAAGAACTGCGCACTTTCCTGGTGGAGAGCGTCTCCCACACAGGAGGACATCTGGCGTCCAATTTAGGCGTGGTAGAGCTGACCGTTGCCATCCATCGGGTGTTTGATACGTCCCGAGATCGTCTTGTATTTGATGTTGGGCATCAGTGCTATGCCCACAAAGCGTTGACGGGCCGAAGAGGCCGGTTTGATACGCTGCGCAAACTAGATGGACTCTCGGGCTTCCCCAAGCCCCGGGAGAGTGTTCACGACGCCTTTATTGCCGGTCACGCATCCAACTCCATTTCTGTGGCACTGGGTATGGCCCGTGCCCGGACACTGCTGGGGGAGAACTACCACGTTCTGGCCTTGGTCGGTGATGCATCCGTCAGCGGAGGCATGAGCCTGGAGGCCCTCAATGATGCCGGCGCGTCCCGTGAACGGCTGATTGTGATTCTCAATGATAACGGCATGTCCATCAGTCGCAATGTGGGCAGCATGTCCGGCTATCTGGCGGAGCTGCGCAATAAGCCGGGCTATTACGCCTTTAAAACGCGCTATCGCAAGGCTCTGGCGGGCAGCCGCGCCGGAGAGCGGGTATATCGCGTCAGCCACAGCGTGAAGCGTGCGCTGAAGGAATCCCTGATCCCGGGCAGTACGGTGTTTGAGAACATGGGCTTTACTTACCTGGGGCCCGTAGACGGCCACAATGTGGAGCAGCTGACCCAGATGCTTAAACGCGCACAGGATATTCAAGGCCCGGTGGTTCTCCATGTCCACACGGTGAAGGGTAAGGGCTATTCTCCCGCAGAGGACGATCCGGGCCGTTTCCACGGCGTGGGTCCCTTTGACGTACTGACCGGCACCGCCGCCAACAGCGCCGCCCCCGGTTTCTCCGATGCGTTCGGCGCTGAGCTGACCCAGTTGGCTCGGCAGAATCCGAAGATCTGCGCCATCACCGCAGCCATGCGGAACGGAACGGGACTGGACGGCTTTGCCGCGGAGTTTCCCAGCCGGTTTTTCGATGTGGGTATCGCCGAAGAGCATGCCACCGCCATGGCGGCCGGTATGGCCAAACAAGGTCTGGTCCCTGTATTTGCGGTTTATTCCAGCTTTTTGCAGCGGGGATATGACCAACTGCTCCACGATGTGTCTCTTCAGGCGCTCCATGTGGTCCTGGCCGTGGATCGCGCCGGCCTGGTTGGTGCTGACGGAGAGACTCACCATGGCTGTTTTGATCCTCTCTATCTTTCCCAGATCCCCAGTATGACGGTGTTTTGCCCCGCCAGCTTCGCGGAACTGCGGACCATGCTGGGCCGGGCGATTTGCGATTGTACCGGTCCGGTGGCCGTTCGATATCCCCGTGGTGGGGAAGGACGCTATCGTGAGGATCACAGCGCCGACGGAGCCTTTTCCGTATTGCGCGGGGGCGTCGATTGCTGTATTGTCACCTATGGCATCTTGATCAACCAGGCGCTCGACGCCGCTGACATTCTGCATCAGCACGGCATCGAAGCGCAGGTGATCAAACTGAATCGAATCGATACAGCGGAACTGCAGAGACTCGGCGTGCTTTCGATGAGCAAACGATGTGTTCTGGTGCTGGAAGATTGTCTCTCCAGCGGCTGTGTAGGGCAGCGGCTGTCATCGCTTTGGGCGCAGCGGGGCAGTATGCCTGATCGTGTGATCTTGAAGAATCTGGGCGTATGCGTACCGGATCACGGAACGGTGGACCAGCTTTATATCCGATATCAGTTGGATGCTGGCGCTGTTGCCGCCGCGTTGGAGGAGGCTTTGTCTTGAGCGGGAAAACGAGACTGGACGTACTGATGGTGGAGCGCGGTCTGGCTTCGAGCCGCCAAAAGGCGCAGGCCATCATCATGTCGGGCGATGTTTTTATCGGTGGTCAGCGTTACGATAAGCCGGGAACCGCAGTGGCGAGCGACGCCGAGATCGAGGTTCGCGGTAATGTGATGCCTTACGTGAGCCGTGGCGGCTGGAAGCTGGAGAAGGCTATGAAGACGTGGCCGATTACGCTGTCGGGAAAAATCTGCGCCGATATCGGCGCCTCTACCGGCGGCTTCACCGACTGCATGCTTCAAAACGGCGCAGAAAAGGTGTACGCCGTGGACGTAGGGTACGGTCAGCTGGACTGGAAGCTCCGCAACGATCCACGTGTCGTGTGCCTGGAGCGCACCAACGCCCGTTACCTGACAAGAGAACAGATCCCGGATCCTCTGGATTTTGCCTCGATCGACGTGTCATTCATCTCACTGAAGCTGATTTTCCCGGCACTTTATCAGCTGCTGCGTGAAGGTGGTGAGATCGCCTGTTTGATTAAGCCCCAGTTTGAGGCCGGACGGGAAAAGGTGGGAAAAAAAGGCGTTGTCCGGGATCCTGAGGTACACCGTGAAGTGCTGGAGCAATTCCTTACATATGCAAAGGGGAATAACTTTACAGTACTAGGTATTACTTATTCTCCCATCCGCGGACCGGAGGGAAATATTGAGTATCTGGGGTATCTCAGGAAGAGCAACGAAACGGATGCGCTGGTGGATACCGCCGCTGTAGTGGCGGCCTCCCACGAGGAATTGGAAAACTGACGGCAACATAGGCGAAAGGATTTCAACCATGAAAAAAGTGATCTTGTGCCCCAACCCCTATCGTGATAATGACCTGAAGGTGGCAGAACAATCTAAGCGCATTCTGGAGGAAGTCGGTCTTCAGACGGTGATCTGCCTGCCGTTTCAGCAGGAGGGGACAGCAAGGAAAACAACGATTCCTGTCACCCCGTTGGAGAATGAGATCAAGAGTGCCGATCTGCTGATCGCCTTTGGCGGCGACGGTACAATCCTCCACCTGGCCAAAACGGTCGCCCTTCACGACGTACCCGTTCTCGGTATCAACCTGGGCAGCCTGGGCTTTATGTCCGAACTGGAGCCCAATGAGTTGGAGCGCCTGCGGGATCTGGCAAACTGGGATTTCAACGTGGAATCTCGCATGATGCTGGACGTCAGCGTAATTCGCAATGATCGGGCGGTATACAACAACATCGCGCTGAACGATGCTGTTATTTCAAAAGGCTCTATTGCAAGAGTTGTAAGGCTAGAAACCTTTACAGAAGAAGGGCGCCTTACCCGGGTAACCGGTGACGGTGTTGTCATCAGCACGCCTACCGGCTCCACCGGTTATTCCATGGCTGCCGGCGGCCCCATTGTCGAACCCACGGCCCGCAACCTGCTGCTGACACCGATCTGCCCGCATTCCACCCGGGCGGACTCCTATGTGTTGTCTCCTGAGCATGTGATCACGGTAGAGGCCACCGACGCCAACCGCAAATTTGTCTATCTTTCCGTGGACGGCGGCAAGGCCTTTTCTCTTCGAAACGGCGACCGGATCCGTGTCTCCCAGTCCAAGTATTGCACCAAATTGGTAAGGCTTTCCAAGAAGAGCTTTTGCGAGATCCTGGATAAGAAAATGGCTATGGAGGCCGCCAAATACGAAAAGTGATCATATAATCTGTTCGGTGTGGAGGTGATCTGAGTGCTGCAATTGCTTCACATTGAGAATATAGCCATTATCGAGCAGGCGGATATCGCCTTTGAGCCCGGCTTTAACGCTTTGACCGGCGAGACCGGCGCCGGCAAGTCCATCGTGATCGACTCACTGAGTGCTGTGCTTGGCCAGCGTACCTCCCGCGATTTGATCCGTACCGGCAGCGACAAGGCTTTCGTCAGTGCCTGCTTTTCCGCTGTCCCTGCCGCTGTGACCGCTGACCTGGGGCTCGAGAGCGGCGAGGAATTGCTGCTGCAGCGGGAGATCTACGCCGACGGCCGCAACCTCTGCCGAATCAATGGCCGCCCTTCTACGGTAACGCAGCTGCGTACTCTGGGAATGCGCCTTTTAAATATCCACGGTCAGCACGACGGTCAGCAGCTTCTGGATGAGGAGCAGCACATCGTATATTTGGATAATTACGGCCGCATGGACGATTTGAAAGGCACCTATCAGGCGGCCTATCATAAATTGGCTGAACTGCGGCGGAAGATACAGTCCCTTCAGATGGACGAGGCGGAGAAAGCACGCCGCATGGATACACTGCGCTACCAGATCAACGAGCTGGAGCGGGCGGAACTGAAGGTGGGGGAGGAAGAAGCGCTAAACGCCCGCCGCAATTTCCTGCGAAACAGCGAGAAGTTTATCTCAGCCGTCAGCGAGGCGGACTACTGCATGAACGGCGACGACAATAGTGACGGTGCGCTGAATCTGCTGCGCCAGGCCCAGCAGGCCCTTTCCGGCATCAAAAATCTGGACGGGGATTACATGGAGCTGTTCACCCGCCTGGAGAGCGTCTACAGCGAGGTCTATGATCTGGCGGATATCCTCAGAGACAAGTGTGAGAGTTTTGAGTTCTCTCCTGATGAGCTGGATGAGGTGGAGGGCCGTCTGGACCAATTGTACCGGCTGAAAAAGAAGTACGGTCCCTCCGTGGAGGATATGTTGGCATATCTGGAGCGGTGCCGCATAGAACTGAGTCAGATCACCGAAGCCGATGACACGTTGGCACTGCTGGAACGCGAGAAGCAGAATGCCGAGAAGAATGCCATTGCCGCTGCAAAAACGCTTTCAGCGGCCCGTAAAGCGGCTGCAGAGCAGATGTCCGCGCAGATCCTCTCGGAGTTGCAGCAGCTGGACATGGCGAAGATCCGTTTCTCCGTCTCGTTTGAAGAAAAACCTCTGGATGAAAGCGGCTTGGATGAGGTGCGGTTTCTGATGTCTGCCAACGTGGGCGAGGAGTTGAAGCCCATTCACAAGATCGCCTCCGGCGGCGAGCTGGCCAGGATCATGCTGGCTCTGAAAAATGTCCTCAGTGAGCAGGACCAGGTGGGCACCATGGTCTTTGATGAAGTGGATACCGGCGTCAGCGGCCGTGCTGCGCAAAAGGTGGCGGAGAAAATGGCCCGCATCAGCCGTAGAAAACAGGTGTTGTGCGTGACGCATCTGCCCCAGCTGGCCGCCATGGCGGATACCCATTTCTCCGTGGAAAAGGGCGAGGCCAACGGCCGTACCTATACCAAGGTGACTCGCCTGAATCGTGAGGACCGGCGCAGAGAGCTGGCCCGGCTCACCGGCGGCAGCCATGTATCGAAGGTCATGCTCTCCGGCGCAGAGGAACTGCTGCAGGAGGCAGAAGGCTACCGGAATTCCTTGGAATAATACGGAAATAGCGGTTGACATTCTGAATTATTCCGACTATAATGGCGAAGATAATTTTATATGTGTTACTGCGACGAAGGGAAAAAGTAACCGATTTGACGACCTGCCAAGAGAGACCCTGTTTTGCTGGAAGGGGGAGAGGTACGATCGGCGAATACATCCTGGAGCAGCCCTCTGAACGCCTTTGGGCCAGTAGGAGCGTGTCGGGTGCGCCCGTTACTGCGCAGGGGTGTGTTGGCACCCCGTGAGGCCGCATTCCGCGAGGAGGCGGCGAATATGAGGTGGTACCGCGACTTTGATCGCCCTCTGTCCATGCGGCAGGGGGCGTTTTCTTTGCCCTTTGCCTACCAATCAAACGAGGAAAGGAACGAAAAACAAATGGGAATCTATGAAGAACTGGTAGCCCGCGGGCTTATCGCCCAGGTCACCAACGAGGAAGAGATCCGCACCATGATCAATGCCGGCAAGGCCA
Source organism: Oscillospiraceae bacterium (assembly GCA_902782615.1). Lineage (GTDB taxonomy): Bacteria > Bacillota > Clostridia > Oscillospirales > Oscillospiraceae > Vescimonas. The sequence goes on from CACZNU010000172.1 coordinate 6,982, forward strand.
CGTTTTATATCGGCTTCGACTGCACGGCCGACAGCCTGACGGCGGGTCATTTCATGGCTCTGACGCTGATGAAGCGACTGCAGATGGCCGGCAACAAGCCCATCGCCCTGATCGGCGGCGGCACCACCATGATCGGCGACCCCTCCGGCCGCACCGACATGCGC
>CACZNU010000173.1 GCA_902782615.1 Oscillospiraceae bacterium
GCCCTGGATCTGGGCGGCGTGCAGGTCCCTGGTCAGCACCCGGTCGGCGCCGGCGGCGGTGATCATGTTGGCCACCAGCTTGGCGGAGATGGGATCGCGGCTCTTGGCCTTGCGGTCCTGACGGGCATAGCCGAAGTAGGGCACCACGGCGGTGATGCGACCGGCGGAGGCCCGGCGGCAGGCGTCGATCATAATGAGCAGCTCCATGAGGCTGTCATTGACGGGCTTGCAGGTGGAGTTGATCAGGAACACGTCGCTGCCGCGAACGGTTTCGTACAGAGAGACGGAGACCTCGCCGTCGGCGAACTTCTTGACCTCGGATTCGCCCAGCTTGGTGCCGATGATCTTGCAGATCTCAGCTGCCAGATCGGGGTTGGAGTTGCCGGTGAAGATCTTGATATCCTTGCCGTGAGAAATCATTTTTACACACACTCGCTTTCTTTCGTATTCTCAAAATCGGTTTCTCATATGTAGAGGCAGGCGCGGCGCCTGATACTCACAAAGGTGTCAGTCCTTCTTCGTCCAGGTCTTGCGAAACCGGGCGGCCCAGCCGGCAATATTGGTCTGACGGGACCGGGCGATGGCCAGGGCATCGGCGGGCACATCGTCGGTGACGGTAGAACCGGCGGCGGTGTAGGCCCCGTCGCCCAGGGTCACCGGGGCGATCAGGTTGGTGTTGCAGCCCAGGAACACGTTGTCGCCGATGGTGCAGCGGTACTTCTTGTGGCCATCGTAGTTGGTGGTGACGGTGCCGCAGCCGAAGTTCACCTTCTCACCCACGTCGCTGTCGCCTACGTAGGTCAGGTGGGAGATCTTGGTGCCGTTGCCGATAACGGAGTTCTTCACCTCTACGAAGTCGCCCACCCGGCAGTGGTCGCCGATGGTGCAATTGGGGCGGACGTAGGTAAAGGGGCCCACGGTGGTGTGGCAGCCCACGACGCTCTCGTTGACCTGGGATGCGTTGACGGTGGTGCCCTCACCGACAGAGCTGTCCCGGATCATGGCGTTGGGGCCGATTTCGCAGTTGGCGGCGATGTGGGTCTCGCCCCGGAGAATGGTACCGGGGAGAATGGTGGTGCCGGCGCCTACGGTGCAGCGGGGATCCACATAGGTGGTCATGGGGTCGATGACGGTGACACCCTGCTGGGCCAGACGGCTCAGCACCAGCTCCCGGCACAGGGGCATGTCCCGCTGCAGCTCGGCGGCGGAGCGGAAGGGCAGGAATCCCACGCCCTGCCGGGCGGCGGTTCTGCCGTCTGCCAGGAAGGTCCGCAGCTCATCAGCGGAGGCGGTGAAGTCGCTGCTCTCGCCGAAGGCCGGCAGGGGCAGCACGGGAACGGGGAAAACCAGCGCCTCGCCATCGGCTGTGTCGGCGGCGTCGGCAGCAGCGGTAAAGACGCGGCAGCGATCACCAAAGGGCTCCATCACCTGGGCCGCCTCGGCCTGCCACGGCTCATCACACAAAACAAAAAACCGCTCCACACCGCGGTCTGACAGTTCCCGGCAGACCCAGGTCAGCACCGGGCAGAACAGGACAGGCCCCAGCATAAGCGGCTTTTCCGACGGGGAGGCACCCCGCAGGTCAAACAGAGCGATCTTGCAATCCATAGGAAATTCCTCCCCTCTCCATGGGCAAATCAACTAATAACAGTATTATAACAGACTTACCGGGAAAATCCAGTATTTCAGCAAATTTTTCGCCGATTATTTTTCCGGAAATCACCCACCCTTCCCCGGGCGTGCGGCGGAAGCGGGGCGGGAGAGAAAGGCGCCTGTGCAGAATGTCGGTTTATTTCTGAAAATGTCGTACAACTTTTAATTTTTTATAAAAAGAGGCAGTTTTTGCGAATTTATAGTTGAATTTTTAATAGGCTTGGATTACAATGTGTATCTTGAACGGAGGTGTGGAGATGCTGCATATCGTACTGGTGGAACCGGAAATCCCCCAGAATTGCGGCAACATTGCCCGCACCTGTGCCGCCACCGGCAGCCAACTCCATCTGGTCCGCCCGCTGGGCTTCGATATCTCGGAAAAAGCCGTCCGCCGCGCCGGGCTGGACTACTGGCATCTGGTGGAGGTGTTCGACTACGAGAACATCGACGCCTTTTTTGCCGTCCACCCCGAGAGCATGGCTCAGGGCTGGCTGGCCACCACCAAGGCGCCCCGGGATTATACCCAGGCGCATTTTTCTGCCGACAGCTGGCTGTTCTTCGGCAAGGAGACGGCGGGCCTGCCGGCGTGGCTGCGGGAGAAATACCGCGACCGCTGTATCCGTCTGCCCATGCGCACCGAGGCCCGGAGCCTGAATCTCAGCAACTCCGTGGCCGTCCTTACCTATGAGGCCCTGCGGCAGAACGGCTTTCCCGGCCTGAAAAGCGAGGGTGAAATGAGTAAGCATTCCCTGTGATGAATAAATTATGGGAGGAATATCGTATGAATTACAACAAGAAGACCATTATGGACGTGGACGTAGCCGGCAAGAAGATCCTGCTGCGCTGCGACTTTAACGTGCCCCAGGACAAGAAGACCGGCGCCATCACCAGCGACAAGCGCATCGTGGCGGCCCTGCCCACCATCCGCTATCTGCTGGACAAGGGCGCTGCCGTCATCGCCTGCTCCCATCTGGGCAAGCCCGCCGCCACCTTCTCCTCCTATGTGAAAAAGCAGGTGGAAAAGGGCAAGAACGAGGCTGACATCACCGAGGAAGAGTGGCGCAAGTCCCTGCGCAAGCTGACCCTGGCCCCCGTGGCCGAGCACCTCAGCGAGCTGCTGGGCCAGGAGGTTATCTTCGCCTCCGACGTGGTGGGCGAGGACGCCCATGCCAAGGCCGCCGCTCTGCAGCCCGGCCAGATCATGCTGCTGGAGAACACCCGCTTTGAAAAGGGCGAGACCAAAAACGATCCCGCTCTGGCCAAGGCGCTGGCCGACATGGCCGAGCTGTACGTGTCCGACGCCTTCGGCACGGTGCACCGCGCTCACGCCTCCA
>CACZNU010000174.1 GCA_902782615.1 Oscillospiraceae bacterium
GGTCATCATGGCCAGGGAGCCGAAGGCGGTGGACACCATGTCGCTCATCACGTCGCCGTCGTAGTTCTTGCAGGCCCAGATGAAGCCGCCCTTGGAGCGGATGACACGGGCCACGGCGTCATCGATCAGGGTGTAGAAGTAGGTGATGCCCAGCTCCTCGAACTTGGCCTTGTAGGTCTTCTCGAACTCCTCCTCAAAGACCTTCTTGAACTCACCGTCATAGATCTTGGCGATGGTATCCTTGGTGGAGAACCACAGATCCTGCCTGGTATCGATGGCGTACTGGAAGCAGGCCCGGGCAAAGGAGCGGATGCTCTTCTCCTTGTTGTGGGCGCCCTGCCACACGGCGGGCCCGTCCACCTTCTGCACCACCAGCGTCTTCTCCTCGCCGGACTCGCCCTTGAAGGTCATGGTGCACACGCCGGGCTCGGTGGTGTACATATCCACGCTCTTGTACACGTCTCCGTAGGCGTGACGGGCAATGGTGATGGGCTTCTTCCAGTTCTTCACCACGGGGTGGATGGAGTCGATGAGGATGGGGGCGCGGAACACCGTGCCGTCCAGAATAGAACGGATGGTTCCGTTGGGGCTCTTCCACATCTCGGTCAGCTGAGGATACTCCTCCATGCGCTGCTTGTTGGGGGTGATGGTAGCGCACTTGACAGCCACGCCCAGGCGCTTGGTGGCGTTGGCGGCGTCCACGGTCACCTGGTCCTTGGTTTCGTTGCGGTGCAGCAGACCCAGATCATAGTATTCGGTCTTCAGGTCCACGAAAGGGGTGATCAGCTGATCCTTGATCATCTGCCACAGGATGCGGGTCATTTCGTCGCCGTCCATCTCCACCAGCGGCGTTACCATTTTGATCTTTTCCATCGTATCGTTCTCCTTTACGTGAAATCAGTTGCGGGCGGCGTAGTAGTTCATCAGGCAGCCGTCCAGCAGAATGTCCTTCTCGTCCTCGGTCAGGCCGCGGATATGGAGCATGATGTCCTCCACAGTGCCGTTCTGGCGGATGACCTTGCCGGGGATATCCTCCCGGCCATCCTTGATCATGCGGCGGATGTCGGCCACGAACAGACAGTCGCCGGGGTTGTACTCAAAGGGCGTGCCCTCATCGATGGTGAAGGGCAGGATGCCCCAGTTGATGCAGTTGCTGCGATAGCGCTTGGTGGCGTACTCGTAGCAGATGTTGGCGAAGCCGCCCAGCACCTTCTGGCAGGAGGCCGCCTGCTCACGGGCAGAACCGTCACCGGGACGGTTGGCAAACACGGCGGAGCCGTACTGGGTGTTGGCCATCAGCTCTGCGGCGTTGCCCACGCGGCCCAGAACCTCGCGGATATGGAAAGGGGAATCACCGTGGCGGCGCTGGAACTCTGTCTTGGCAATCTCCTTGGCACGGGGCACGTAATCCGGCACGCGGCGGGACAGGGTGAACTCGGCCATGCGCAGGGGATTGCTGCGGTAGGAGGAGGTCTCGCCGGAGGGAATCAGTTCATCGGTGGTGGTGACGGGATCGTGGATGACGGCGGCCAGCTCCACCAGCAGGTTCTCACCCAGCTCGTACATCTTGGGCCAGTCGGTGATGTTGGGACCCATGACCAGCTCCACGCTGGGATCAGCCTTGCCGAAGCCGTAGTAGACGCGGTTATCATAGATGGACTTGTCGAAGTGATACTCGTGGTGGACAGGCTCGTAGTCCACCTCGGTGGCCGCCGTGATGCGGCCGCCATTGCGGGCCGTTGCGGCAATGGAGCGGGAGTCCATCAGGCACACGGCGGCAAACTGACCCTCGCCGGGCTTGGAGCCCTCGCGGTTGGGGAAGTTGCGGGTGGTGTGGCGCAGGGACAAACCGTTGTTGGCGGGCACATCGCCGGCGCCGAAGCAGGGGCCGCAGAAGCTGGGCTTGATGACCGCACCGGCGCGCAGCAGGTCGGCGGTGGCGCCCACCTTCATCAGCTCCATGGACACGGGCACGGAGGTGGGATACACAGAGAAGCTGAACGCGCCGTTGCCGGTGCTGCCGCCCCGGATGATGTCAGCGGCCTCGGTGATGTTGTCGAACAGGCCGCCGCTGCAGCCGGCGATGACGCCCTGGTCGGCCCAGACGCCGCCATCGTGGATCTTGTCGGTCAGGTGGACGTGAGCCTTGGGGAAACGGTGTGCGGCATCGTCCTCCACCTTCTGCAGGATCTCCCGGGCGCCCGCCAGGAACTCCCGGATGGTCCAGGCGTTGGAGGGATGGAAGGGCAGGGCGATCATGGGCTCCACCTTGTCCAGGTCGATGGTGACCATCCTGTCGTAGTAGGCGCACTGGCCGGGATGCAGCTCGGCGTAGTCCTGGGGACGCTTGTGGGCCTCATAGAAGCCGCGGGTCACCTCGTCGGTCTCCCAGATGGAGCTCAGGCAGGTGGTCTCGGTGGTCATCACGTCGATGCCGTTGCGGAAGTCGATGGGCAGCTCGGCAATACCGGGGCCTGCAAACTCCAGGACCTTGTTGTTGACGAACTTGCTGGAGAAGGTGGCCTTCACCAGGGCAATGGCCACGTCGTGGGGGCCAACGCCGCGGCGGGGCTTACCGGTGAGATACACCAGCACCACCTGGGGCATGGGGACGTCCCAGGTGTTGTTCAGCAGCTGCTTGGCCAGCTCGGGACCGCCCTCGCCCACAGCCATGGTGCCCAGAGCGCCGTAGCGGGTATGGGAGTCGGAGCCCAGGATCATGGAGCCGCAGCGGGTCAGCTCCTCCCGGGCATAGGAGTGGATGACGCTCTGGTTGGCGGGCACATAGATGCCGCCGTACTTCTTGGCGGCGGACAAACCATACATGTGGTCGTCCTCGTTGATGGTGCCGCCCACGGCACACAAACTGTTGTGGCAGTTGGTCAGGGCATAGGGAATGGGGAATTTTTTCATGCCGGAAGCTCTCGCCTGCTGGATGATGCCCACGTAGGTGATGTCGTGGGACGCCATGGCATCGAACTTCACCTGCAGCATCTCCGGATCACCGGACACGTTGTGGGCCTGCAGGATCTTCCAGGCCATGGTCTGCTGCCGGGCCTCCTGCCGGGAGATGGGTGCGCTGTCCTGGGGAACGCCGTTCACCAGATAGACGCCGTGATCGGTCAGTTGAATCATAACGAGCCTCCTGTGATCTTTTTTTTGATTGTAATTCTGCGGCATCCGCGCCGCCTTTCTCACCTGATATTTTACCAAATAGAGCAGAAAAGTCGACCCTTTTTCCCAATAATCCGTATTTTCTGCGAAATTACCACGCCATTTCGTTATTTTTTGTCAATATGAATTCCCCGCCCGCCGGCGATTCAAAAAAACTGTCCTGACCGGGTAATTGCCGGATCATTTCGCCCTGTTTTGACAGATTTTGTAGGGGAACTTGCAAGAGCTGCATGGTAAATTGCACAAATTCTCTTCTCCCCTGTCCGGCAAAAAGAGCCGCGGGATCCATCGGATCCCGCGGCTCTTTTTTCGGTTGTCAATGCTGCCCGCTTACCGTTCCATCCGGGCGAATTCCTCCTTGATGGCCTTCAGATGGTCGGGGTTCGTCATCAGTTCGATGGCCGTCAGGACGAAGCCCTTGATGAAGTTCATCGAGTTGTCGAACGCACTCTGGGTGCAAGCCATCTCCTCGAACTCCACGGTATGGCCGTAGTAGTTCTTGCCGTGGAGCGGCGGGCCCATCCAGCTGTTGAGTTGGATGGAGGGACACTCATAGCTGACGTCGCCCAGGTCGGACGAACCCATGTGGGGTACATCGCCCAGACGGCGCATGGGGACACCCAGCAGCTCCATCTGCCGGCAGGCCAGCTCGCTGAGATACATGTTGCTGCAGGTGTCCTTGAAGTCCACCTCATCCGGGGTGATCTTCACGGTGGTGCCGGTACCCAGGGCAGCGCCCTTGGCGCACTCCTCCACCCGCACCATCAGCTTCTCCAGCTGGGCGGTCTTGCTGCTGCGGATATAGAAGAGGGCGCTGGTATAATCCGGAATGATGTTGGGGGCCTCGCCGCCGTTGACGATCACGCCGTGGATACGGGCGTCGTCCTTGGTCTGCTGACGCAGGGCGTTGACCAGGTTGAAGAAGTTGATCATGGCGTCCAGCGCGTTGAGACCCTGCTCCGGGGCGGAGGCGGCGTGGGACGATTTGCCGAAAAACTCAAACCGGCGGCAGAAGATGGCCATGGAGTTGATGGAGCTGCTGTTCTCGTTGGCGGGATGGGCCATCATGGCCACGTCCATATCCCGGAACACACCCATCTTGGACATCTCCACCTTGGTGCCGGCGGTCTCCTCCGCCGGGGTGCCGAACACGTAAATCTCGGCGCCGTACTCATCGGCAAATTCCCGCATGGCAATGCCGGATCCCACAGACATCATGGCGATCAGATTGTGGCCGCAGCCGTGACCCAGCTTGGGCAGGGCGTCATACTCGGCCAGCATGGCGATCTTGGGGCCGGGCTTTTTCCCCCGGTAGACGGCCTTATAGGCGGTGGGAAAACCGCAGAAGTTCTCCTCCACCTCGAAGCCGTACTTGCGCAGCAGATCCACCTGCAGCTGCTTGGCCAGCTTCTCCTCTCCGCCCAGCTCGGGGTTGTCGTGGATGGTCCTGGACATCTCCACCAGCTGGTCGCGCAGGGGCTCCACCACGGCGGATACTCTTTCAATGATCTGCTTTTCCATAATGCCTCCTGTGTGGGACAGCTGTTCCTCAGGCGGTCCGGATTAGAACGGCCCGAGGTTGATGAGCTGAGCCACGATCACGAAGATCACGCCCAGACCGTACTGGACCAGCATGATGGGCAGGAACCACTTGGCCCACTTCTCCCAGGGGATCTTGGCCAGAGCCAGGGAGGCCATCAGCACACCGCTGGTGGGGGTAATGGCGTTGGAGATACCGTCGCCCAGCTGGAAGCAGATAACGGCGGTCTGACGGGTGACACCCACCAGGTCGGACAGAGGCGCCAGAATGGGCATGGTAACGGCAGCCTGGCCGGAGCCGGAGGGGATCAGGTAGTTCATCAGGCACTGGAAGATGTACATGCCCACAGCGGTGATCTGGGCGGGCAGGTGCTGCAGCACGCTGGCAGCGCCGTGGAGGATGGTGTCGAGGATGTTGCCCTCGGTCAGGACGTACAGGATGCCGGTGGCGAAACCGATGACCAGAGCACCGGAGCAGATGTTGGTCATGCCGTTGGCCAGGGACTTGCCGAAGCCGTCCAGACCCATGTTGGAGACAATAGCCACCAGGATGGCCATGCCCAGGAACAGGGCGCCGATCTCATAGAAGTACCAGCCCTTGGCGATAACGCCCCAGACCAGCAGCGCGATGGTCAGCAGGAAGATGACCAGGCAGATCTTCTCGCGGACGCCGAACTTCACGTCCTTCTCCTCCACGTTCAGTTCCTCACGGGTCCGGTCGAACTCGTACATGGGGCTGAGCATGGGGTTCTTCTTGACCTTCAGCGCATAGCGGCAGATCATGAAAATGGTCACGCCCAGCATGACCACCAGCATGACGATACGGTACCAGGCGCCGCTGAAGGGGGGCAGCTCCGCGATACCCTGGGCAACGCCCACGTTGAAGGGGTTCAGGATGGAGCAGGAGAATCCGCAGGCGGTGGAACCAATGATCATCGCCGTGCCGGTGATGGAGTCAAAGCCCACCTGCAATGCAAGTGCCACCATAATGGGGATCAGCGGGATCATTTCCTCGCAGGCGCCCATGATGACGGACAGGGTGGTGATGAGGATCATGACAACGGGGATAACGACAAGCTCTTTGCCTTGCAGTTTCTTGGCAAGGCGCAACAAGCCACCTTCTATTGCGCCGCTGTCTTGCAGAAGTCCGATAGAACCACCCACGATGAACACGAAGAAGATGATATCGGATGCCTTGGCCATACCACCGGCCAGGGAGGACAGGAACGTCATCAGGCCCACGGGGGTACGGTCCACAAAGTGGAAGGAATCCGGGTCGATGATGGTCCTGGTGCTGCCGGTATTGGGATCCGTAAAGTCGACTCTGTCATACACGCCCGCGGGGACGATGTAGGTCAGGATCGAGCAGAACAGGATCACCAGCATCAGCAGCGTAAATACGTGGGGAACTTTAAACTGACGCTTCTTTTCCATTTTTCTACCTCCTAACAAAAATTGCGCGAGTGCACTGAATTCTCTCGGCATTCGCGCTTTTTCACCAAACGGTCCTCCGTCTCTCCGGCCGGCGTGTCCATGGTGGTGTGGACAATCTCTCCGCCGTGCCGCCGTATGGCTACGTTTTTATCTTACCACAGTTGTTTATCAATGTAAAGCAAGCTAGTATCGTTGCCGCTTTTTTTGTGCAAATTGTTAAAAAGATTGCTGTCACAATTTGGTATTTGCGCTTAAGGAAGCCCGTCCCCGGTCTCCCGCCGCGGATTGACAGACGGCAGAATGACCTGTAAAATAAAGCATATAGTATACGGTCAAGCATATGCCCATGCGTCTGCCTGACGCTGGTTTCCCTACCATTTATTTATATTAAAATGCAAGAGCCGGGAGGAAGGCTTATGGATCAGAGTTGGAAAAAAGAATTTCGTGAGCGGTATCAGCGATATGGGTCTGAGCTGAGGGCGCTCTATCTGGAGCTCTACCAGGGCGACGAGCGCGCTTATACATATTTTCTCGACATGCTGTACCGGTGCTGGACGGGACGGAGCGCCCAGCTGAAGAAGCTGGACCGCCAGCGCACCAAGGATGCCGACTGGTACAAGGGCCACCGGCTGGTGGGTATGCTGATGTACGTGAACGCCTTTGCCGGGGATCTGTCCGGCGTGCGGAAAAAGCTGGACTATATCACGGAGAGCGGCGTCAACTATCTGCACCTGATGCCCCTGCTGGAAAGTCCGGAGGGCCGCAGCGACGGCGGTTACGCCGTGTCCGATTTCCGCCGGGTACAGCCGGAGCTGGGCACCATGGAGGACCTGGCCGCCCTGACGTCGGACTGCCACAGCCGGGGCATCGCCGTGTGCCTGGATTTCGTGATGAACCACACCAGTGAGGACCACGAATGGGCCCGCCGGGCCCGGGCCGGTGAACGGGAATTCCAAGAGCGTTATTTCTTCTTCGACAGCTGGGACATTCCCCGCCGCTACGAGGAGACGGTGCCCCAGGTCTTCCCCACCACGGCCCCCGGCAACTTTACCTGGTGCGAAGAGGCGGGCAAAGTGGTCATGACCACTTTCTACCCCTATCAGTGGGATCTCAACTACGCAAACCCCGCCGTCTTCAACGACATGACGGAGAACATGCTCTTCCTCTGCAACCAGGGCGTGGACATCATCCGTCTCGACGCGGTGCCTTACATCTGGAAGCAGCTCGGCACCAACTGCCGCAATCTGCCGCAGGTTCACTCTCTGGTGCGCATGATGCGCATGGTGTGCGAGATCGTCTGCCCCTCCTGCCTGCTGCTGGGCGAGGTCGTCATGGAGCCGAGCAAGGTGGTGCCCTACTTCGGCACGGTCGAAAAGCCGGAGTGCCATCTGCTCTACAACGTCACCACCATGGCCAGCACCTGGCACACCGTCGCCACCAAGGA
>CACZNU010000175.1 GCA_902782615.1 Oscillospiraceae bacterium
GAGCGAGCTGGAATTCATCGGCCTGTCCTCCTATCGGGACGCCACCAAGTCCAGCGGCGTGGTGCAGATCACCCGCGATATGCAGCGCGACATCACCGGACGGGATCTGATCATCGTGGAGGATATTCTGGACTCCGGCAATACCCTGGCCTTCCTCAGCAACTACCTCATGAGCAAGGGCGCCCGGTCCATTACCATTGCCACGCTGCTGGATAAGCCCTCCCGCCGGCAGAAGGCTATCACCGCTGACTACGCGGGCTTCGAGGTGCCGGACGAGTTCGTGGTGGGCTACGGTCTGGACTACGCCCAGGTATATCGCAACCTGCCCTATATCGGCGTTCTGAAGCCGGAGGTCTACAGCAAGTAACGAAAATGAGCGCGGAGGAAAAGAGGGAATACCTTATGGGGGAAAAGGACGGCCGTTATCAGGGAAAGCGGCTTCTTGACACGGAGCATACCGGCAGGAAACGGACGCCGCGGCGCACCGAGGAACATGAGAAGGCCCGGGGCGGCTTCTGGAAAGACTACGGCTATCTCATCATCACGGCGGCCGTGGTTCTTCTGGTATTCCGGGTGCTGCTGCAGTTGGCCTACGTGCCGTCCGGCTCCATGGAGAATACCATTCCCAAGGATTCGCTGCTGATCTCGTGGCAGCTGCCCTACCTGCTGTCCGACCCGGAGCCGGAGCGGGGCGATATCGTCACCTTCTGGAATGAGGAGGAGGGCAAGCTGCTGGTCAAGCGGGTCATCGGCCTGCCCGGGGAGGAGATCACGCTCTCCAACGGCTGGGTCTACGCGGACGGGCGGCTGCTGGAGGAGGAATACCTGGAGCAGCGGGGGGCCACCACCGGCCGGGATCGGGATGCCTACCAGGTGCCGGAGGAGCATCTGTTCATGCTGGGCGACAACCGCACCGGCTCCAAGGACAGCCGCTTCTGGAACGATCCTTTCGTCACTGTGGGCAGTGTGCGGGCCCGGGTGCTGATCTGCGTGCCCCTTACCCGGTGGCACGGAATACCCCTGCCCCAGCTGGGACAGATCCATCTGGTGGGCTGAGGGGCAAAGGAGGAAATCATTTGACAGAGAGAAGAAGATTCGGCGGCGGAGGAATTCTGCTGCTGGCGCTGGTGGCTCTGCTGCTGTACTACGCGATCGGCGGCCTCCGCACCAGAACGGACATCACCTACGCCCGGATGCGGCAGCTCTTTGAGCAGGAGAAGGTGACGGAGTTCACCATCTCCGACACGCGCCTGACCGCCACGCTGAATGACGAGAGCAAGGTCTCCTGCGACCTATATGACTTCGACCTCTTCTATGAGGATATGAATGACCTGGTGGTGCAGCAGAAGGAGGCCGGCATCATCAAGGATTACGACTATCACGCCGACCACTCCACCAACTGGCTGCGGCTGCTGCTGCCCTACGCACTGGGCATCATGGGCTTCATCCTGCTGATGAACTTCATGGCCCGTATGACCGGCGCCGGCGGGGCTAACGACAAGATGGCCCGGTTCGGCGAGGCCCGGATCCAGAGTCTGCCCGCCGGTGACAAGAAGGTCACCTTTGAGGATGTGGCCGGCGCCGACGAGGAGAAGGAGGAGCTGGAGGAGATCGTCTCCTTTCTGCGCGATCCCCAGAAATTCCTGGATCTGGGCGCCCATATCCCCAAGGGCGTGCTGCTGGTGGGTCCTCCGGGTACCGGCAAGACCCTGCTGGCCAAGGCCGTGGCCGGCGAGGCCGACGTGGGCTTTCTGTCCATCTCTGGCTCCGACTTTGTGGAGATGTATGTGGGCGTGGGCGCCAGCCGTGTCCGCGACCTCTTTGACCAGGCCAAGAAGCAGGCGCCGGCCATCGTGTTCATCGACGAGATCGACGCGGTGGGCCGTCAGCGCGGCAGCGGTCTGGGCGGCGGCCACGACGAGAGAGAGCAGACACTGAACCAGCTCCTGGTGGAGATGGACGGCTTTACCAGCAACGAGGGCGTGGTGGTGCTGGCCGCCACCAACCGGGTGGACATCCTGGACCCCGCTCTGCTGCGGCCGGGACGGTTTGACCGCCAGGTCTATGTGGGCCTGCCGGACATCAAGGGCCGGGAGGAGATCCTCAAGATCCACAGCCGGAACAAGCCCCTGGCGGAGGATGTGGATCTGGGCAAGGTGGCCAAGGGCACGCCGGGCTTCACCGGCGCGGACCTGGAGAACGTTCTCAACGAGGCGGCTCTGCTGGCCGGACGGCGGGATCAGCCTGTCATCAGCATGGCGACGCTGGACGAAGCGGTGATCAAGGTCATCGCCGGGCCGGAGAAGCACAGCCGGGTCATCCCGGAGGTGGAGCGCCGGCTCACCGCCTATCACGAGGCGGGCCACGCCGTGGTGATGCACGCCCTGCCCAACCACGACCCGGTACACCAGATCACCATCGTGCCCCGTGGTCAGGCCGGCGGCATGACCATCTCCCTGCCGGAGGAGGACCGGTCCTATCTGAGCCGGGCCTATATGATCGATCAGATCGCCTCCCTGCTGGGCGGTCGGGCCGCCGAGCAGATGGTCCTGGGCGACATCTCCACCGGCGCCTCCAACGACATCCAGCGGGCCACCGCTCTGGCCCGGAAGATGGTGGGCACCTACGGCATGTCCGACCGGCTGGGCACCGTGGCCTTTGACGCCGGACACGACGAGGTGTTCATCGGCAAGTCCATGGCCCAGACCCGCCCCTATTCCGAGAAGACCGCCGCGGAGATCGACGAGGAGATCCGCCGCATCATCGACGAGGCCTACAGCCGCTGCCGGGATATCCTGACGGAGTACCGGCCACAGCTGGTGGAGGTGGCGGAATACCTCCTGCAGCACGAGACCATGACGGCGGAGGAATTCGAGCAGGTATTTGCGGAGAAGAACGCCGAATAAAAATGACAAAAAGAGGAGCGTTCCCACGGGAACGCTCCTCTTTTCGCTTGTCGGGGGGGATTTACTTGCCAAGAACGGCGTTTACAGCGCCTTCCAGCCAGTTGCCCTGGAAGGTTTCGATTGCACCGTCGTCCACCAGCTTGGCCAGCTCCGGGTCGATGGGCATCTTGGCCAGCAGAGGTACGCCGTACTTGGCGGCGGCGGCCTCGGTCTTGCCCTCGCCGAAGAGGTAGATCTTCTTGCCGCAGTCCGGGCAGGTGAGATAGCTCATGTTCTCCACGATGCCCACCACGGGGATGTTCATCATCTGGGCCATCTTGACGGCCTTCTCCACCACCATGCCCACCAGATCCTGGGGGCTGGCCACAATGATGACGCCGTCCACCGGCAGTGTCTGGAACACGTTCAGCGCTACGTCACCGGTTCCGGGAGGCATGTCCACGAACATATAGTCCACGTCCTGCCACAGCACGTCGCCCCAGAACTGCTGCACCACACCGCCGATGACGGGGCCGCGCCAGATAACCGGGTCGGTCTCGTGCTCCAGCAGCAGGTTCACACTCATCAGCTGGATGCCGGTGGAGGTCTCCACAGGCAGCAGGGCGTCCTCGGTAGACAGAGCCCGGGTGTGGACGCCAAAGGCCTTGGGGATGGAGGGACCGGTCACGTCCGCGTCCAGCACGGCCACGTTGTAGCCCTCCCGGCGGACGGCTACGGCCAGCTGGCTGGTGACCATGGACTTGCCCACGCCGCCCTTGCCGGACACCACGCCGTAGACCTTTCCCACCCGGCAGCCGTCCCGCAGGGGCTTGATCTGGAAGGGGCTGCCGCCCTTGCGCTCGCTGCAGCTCTCACCGCAGCTGCTGCAATCATGGTTGCAATCGCTCATATGATTCAATCCTTCTTTCCTTATAAATACATAGCAACAATAGATATAACATGAAACGGCCCGCTTGTCCAGCGTTAAAGGGAGATCAGCGCCGCGTTTTCCCGTCCGGCCAGATATGCCTGTTCCCGCTTCTGGCAGGTGAAGAGCAGGATCTGCCGGTGTTCACTCTCCCGGAGGAGATAATCCAGCGCCGCATGGAGCCGGTCGTCGTCAAAGGAGATGAGGGCGTCATCCAGAATCAGCGGCGCGGCCTTGTCCCGGGGCAACACCAGATCGCAGATGGCCAGGCGCACGCTGAGGTATAGCTGGTCAGCCGCGCCTTGACTCAGCAGCTGGATGCTGCGGGCAGTGGCGTCGTCCGATGGCTCAGCGGCCAGCGAGAAGTCGCGGCTCAGCAGGACCTTGTTGTATTTGCCTCCGGTGATGGAGGAGAAGATCTCCGCCGCTCTGGCGCCCAGAGCGGGGGAGAATCGGTTCTGCAGGGTCAGGTTGGCGTCCTCCAGGGCGTCCATGGCCAGGGAGATGGCGTCGTACTCGCTCCGGAGGCGATCCAGCTCCACCAGCTTCTGCTGGCGGCGGGAGATCAGATCGTCCGGGTCGCCCAGGGAGCGGATCTGGCCGGTCAGCGTGTCCAGGCGGGACTGGGCGGCCTGGAGATTGGCGGCCGTCTGGGGGAGAGCGGCTTCCACCTGACCGCGGCTCATGGCCGGCTGCCGGGCAGGCGCATCGGGGATGCCGCCTTCCGGCAGGTGCTGGCGCAGCAGATCCCGCCGCATGGCTGCGTCCCGGGCGGCCTGCTCCGCCTGAGCCAGAGCGTTTGCCTGACGGCGAAGATCGTCAATGGCGGTAGAGGCGGAGGATAGATCGGAGACGGAACGGAAGGGCGCCAGTTCGCCCAGAAGAGCGGCCACGGCGTCGGCCTGGCGCTTGGACAGGGCACCGTACAATCCGTCGGCCTGTGCGGCGGCGTCAGCGGCATCCCGGGCCGCCTGACGCAGGGGGAGGTACTCCTCCTTCTGTTGCTCCAGTTCTGCCTTCGCCTGTTCCGCTTGTTGGCGCTGCCGCTGCGTGCGGCTGCGGTAGGAGTTCCAGATGACCGCAAACGCGGCGGTAAGGAGACAAGAAGCGGCGGTAGCAATAGTCAGCGCCGGGGCTTTATGAAAGCAAAAGGATAAGGCGGCGGCGACGGCATTCAAAACCGAGAGGGCCAGATTGAGCCAGAAGGGCAAGGGGCTGGGAATCTCCGGCAGGGCAATGCTATTCAGCCGGTCCTGCAGACCGTGCTCGTCGGCAGGATAGAGGGGGTGGCTGCGGCAGGCCTCGTCGGTGTCGCGGGCCCGGGCGGCCGCCTCGTCAGCGGCCTGCTGTGCCTGCCGCACCTCTGCGCTGTCAGCGGTCAGAGCGGCGCACTGGGCCTCCATGCGAGACAGGGACGGGTCATCGGGAAGCGAGCCGGCCAGCTCCGCCATGGTGTCGGATTTTTGCCGTGCTTGGTCGGCCGCCTGTTCTGCTTCGCGGAACTGCTGCCATTTTTGTCGTTGCTCCAGCAGCTCCCATTGCTGCTGCTGGAGCTGCAGTTCCTCCAACTGCTGGCGGGACTGTTCCAACCGCTGGGCGGTGAGAGCATGCTGGGCCTGCAGATCCTCCAATTGGAGGAGAGATGTGTTCAAACCGTCGATATCCCGCTCCAGGGCGGGGATCAGGCCGGTCTTGTTGTGCCTGCGGCGGTTGAGCTGCTTTTTCAGCCGGTCATAGGCCTCGGAATAGGAGGTGTCCTCCTCGCCGGTGGTGATCAGGGCGGCGATCCGCCGCTCCAACTCCGCGTCCTGGTCCACAGCCAGGGCAGCCTGCCCGATAAAGGCGCTGCGCTCAAAAACCTCCCGGGACACGCCCAGCAGCACCTCACCGGCGTTCTGGCCGGTGATGCCGGGAACGGCCGTGGCCGTATCGGAATAGGTGCAGGAAAATTCCCCCATGGGTGCGGCGGCACGGCGGGTCTCCCGCGTCAGTGTATAGTCTGCCCCGTCTGTCGAAAGATCCATGCGTCCCCGCATGGCGACGCCGCTCCAGGGGGCGTAACGATTTTTGTCGGCTTTCGTTCCGCGCTCGCCGGTGCTGAGTCCGTAAAACATGTTGCGGATAAAGCGGCACCAGGTGGATTTGCCGGATTCGTTGGGGGCGTAGATCACATTCAGGCCGGGCTGCAGCGACAGCTCCGCCTGCTCCAGCCGGCCAAAGGTGGCGTTCATCTTGCGAATATGCATAGCGATGACCTCCAGGGGGAATATACATATAGCATATAATAATTATAGCATAAAAGAGGCAGAATGTCATCAAGGATGGCCGATGGAAGAAATTTTTAAAGATACGGCGAAAAAGTGTTGACAATCGCTCGCCGGTTTGGTATTCTATCAAAGCTGTCTGTGACACACGATGCAGCTGAAAAGTTTCTTTGAAAAAAGAAAAAATAAGTCTTGACAATGTGGATGACCAGCAGTATAATAAACCTGTTCCGCACCGATGGAGAGATTGGTGAACAGGGAGTGTACCTTGTAAATTAAACAATGAACGAGAAAGCACCAGACGGGACGCA
>CACZNU010000176.1 GCA_902782615.1 Oscillospiraceae bacterium
GACCAAGCACGGCAACGAGCCCGAGTTCGTCCAGACTGTTGAGGAAGTCCTGACCTCTCTGGAGCCCGTGATCGAGAAGCACCCCGAGTATGAGAAGGTCGACCTGCTGGGCCGCATGGTTGAGCCCGAGCGTATGTTCACCTTCCGTGTTGTGTGGTGTGATGATAACGGTCAGTGGCACACCAACCGCGGCTGGCGTTGCCAGTTCAACGGTGCCATCGGCCCCTACAAGGGCGGCCTGCGTTTCCAGAAGAACGTGTACGAGGGCATCATCAAGTTCCTGGGCTTTGAGCAGACCTTCAAGAACAGCCTGACCGGCCTGCCCATCGGCGGCGCCAAGGGCGGTTCCGACTTCGATCCCGCCGGCAAGTCCGACGCCGAGGTCATGCGCTTCTGCCAGAGCTTCATGACGGCTCTGTATCGTTACATCGG
Organism: Oscillospiraceae bacterium; assembly: GCA_902782615.1. Taxonomy (GTDB): domain Bacteria; phylum Bacillota; class Clostridia; order Oscillospirales; family Oscillospiraceae; genus Vescimonas. The sequence goes on from CACZNU010000176.1 coordinate 433, forward strand.
GCCCGATATCGACGTTCCCGCCGGCGACATGGGCGTGGGCGGCCGTGAGATCGGCTACCTGTATGGCCAGTATCGTCGCCTGAAGGGCGTTTGGGAGAACGGCGTGCTCACCGGCAAGGGCCTGAGCTACGGCGGCAGCCTGATCCGTCCCGAGGCCACCGGCTACGGCGCTGTGTACTATCTGCAGGAAGTGCTGAAGCACGAGCATGACACCATCGAGGGCAAGAAGATCGCCATCTCCGGCTACGGCAATGTGGGCTGGGGCATCATGAAGAAGGCCGCTCAGCTGGGCGCTGCTGTTACCTACTTCGCCGGTCCCGATGGTTACGTGCACGATCCCGACGGTGTTGTCACCGACGAGAAGCTGAACTTCATCCTGAAGATGCGCGCTGAGGATCCCATGCACTGCAAGCCCTATGCTGATAAGTTCGGCGTGGAGTTCGTTCCCAACACCAAGGCTTGGGGCGTCAAGGACGTGGATATCTACATGCCCGCCGCTATGCAGAACGACGTCAACCTGGAGTGGGCTGAGAAGATCGCTGCTTCCGGTGTGAAGTACTACATCGAAGTCGCCAACATGCCCACCACCAACGACGCTCTGAACTTCCTGCGTAAGCAGAAGCACATGATCGTTGCTCCTTCCAAGGCTGTTAACGCCGGCGGCGTGGGCGTCTCCGCTCTGGAGATGGCTCAGAACTCCGAGCGTCTGGTCTGGACCGCTGAGGAGGTCGATGCTCAGCTGCACAAGATGATGGAGACCATCCATCGCATGTCCGCTGAGGCTGCCGAGGAGTACGGCCTGGGTTACGACCTGGTGGCTGGCGCCAACATCGCCGGCTTCAAGAAGGTCGCCGAGGCCATGATGGAGCAGGGCTGCTTCTAAATCGGCATGCAGCGCAGCTGCATAAACAAAACAAAAAGACTCCGGCTCAAATGAGCCGGAGTCTTTTTGCGCCATTTGACTTTCTCGGTGGAGGTGGTATAATCTCCCACAGAAAAGAGAATGGAGGGAATACCATGGACCGTCAATTTATTTTAAGCTGCTGCTCCACGGTGGATCTGTCTTATGACTATATGGCAAGCCGGGAAATCCCGGTTCTGTCCTACACCTATATGGTAGATGGCAAGGAATATGTGGACGATATGGGGCGGGACCCGGAGGCACGGCCCCGTTTTTACCGTATGCTGGCGGAGGGAAAGCTGCCTCAGACCTCACAGATCAATGTGGCACGATATGGGGAGTTTTTTGAAAGCCTGCTGCAGAAAGGCGATGTGCTCCATGTGGCTTTTACTTCGGGACAGTCCGCCTCGGTGAACAATGCCTACACAGCGGCCAAGGAGCTGCGGGAGAAGTACCCGGACCGGAAACTGGTCGTGGTCGACTCTCTGTGCTCCTCCTCCGGATACGGTTTGCTGGTGGATATGGCGGCAGATCTGCGGGACAGCGGTGCCTCCCTGGAGGAGACGGAGAAATGGCTGCTGGAGAACCGGAACAAGGTCCATCACCAGTTTTTCTCCTCCAATATGACCCAGTTCCACCGTACCGGCCGCGTATCCGGTGCGGCGGCAGCTGTGGCGTCCATTCTCAATATCTGTCCTCTGATGCGGCTTGATGCCGCCGGCGCTATCAAGGCGTACGATAAGGTACGGGGCAAAAAAAAGGCGATAGCGGCCACTGTGGACGCTATGGCAGCCCATGCCCAGGGCGGCACAGAATACGATGGTCGCTGTTGGGTGTGCCACTCCGAATGCCCGGAGGATGCACAGATGATGATTCGGGCGCTGGAAGAGCGTTTTCCCAAGCAGAGAGGCAGAATCCGCCTGTGCCACATCGGACCGGTCATCGGCAGCCACTCGGGAACGGGAACAGTGGCGGTTTTCTTTATGGGCGATGAACGCCCGGTGATGGAATAGAATATGGTGCTGCTCAACTGCTGCGGGAGTGCTCTCCCGCGGCAGTTGCTGGTTATGGGGGCTTTTCTGTGATATGATAATACCAACAAAAGCAAGAGGAACGGAAATATGGAACTGGGAAAAGAGATCCGCCGATTGCGGACTGACCGGGGCCTGACACAGGAGGCGCTGACAAAGCTCTACAATAACCAGGCGAGCAGTACCGCCTGCTGGCAGTGGAACATGGCAAGGCGGCGGTGGAGAAGACCGGGGGAGATCCAGATGCCATCAGCAAACTGGCCAATGCCTGGGGCAGCTACATTCCCGACTGGGATGTGCGCAACCACCACGCACTGATTGACTGGTACAGCGACTATCGCCGCCTACCGTGAGGTGCTGCGGCTGATGAGAGAGGATTGGGGCATCGTCAGCGGCGAGGAGCGTGAAGAGGTGGAGCGGGCTATCCGGCGCCTGCAGGAATAAACAACACATCCCGGAGGGAAACCTCCGGGATGTACCTTTATATGACTGTCAGGCCATCCTCCGTCAGGCGGTACACCTTGTCGCAAACCTCCGCAATAAACTTCCGGTCGTGGGACACGCTGATGATGGCACCGGGAAAAGAGCGGAGCAGCGCTCGGATCTCCGGGCCGGAGAGGGGAGAGAAGTTGCGGCTGGGCTCGTCCAGCAGCAGCACGTTAGCGCCGGACAGACTCATTTGGAGCAGCAGCACCTTGGCCCGTTGCCCGCCGGACAGCTCCCGGATGGGGTGATACATCTCGTCCGGGGTATAACGCAGGGAACCCAGGTAGGTGCGCACGGCGGTCACGTCCTCCTTCCTGCCGGAGGGAGCCAGGTATTCCACAGGGGACTGGTCTAATGCCAGCAATTCCTGGTAGTCCTGGGGCATATAACAGACGTGGAGGTCCGGGCGTGCCGTCAGCATATCGCGGATCTGCCGCAGCAGGGTGGTCTTGCCAGCGCCGTTGGAGCCGGTGAGACAGATTTTCTCCGGGCCACGGACCAGCAGCGATATATCCCCGGCCAGCACTTTGCCGTCGGGACGCAGGAGGGCGGGCAAATGCAGGTCCAAAACCACCTTGTTGGGAGGCACGGCCTGCTCCCCGTGAAACTTTGCCAGAATGGCCAGTTCCTGTTCAGGGTACTCCGTCATCTCCTGGTGCTGCCGCTGATAGCGGCGCTCGACGGCTTTGACGGAGGCCATCTTCTTTTTCAGCAGACGGCCGCTGTGGGGATCCTGCCGGGAGATGGCGTTCTGATCGTGTTCCACCTTCTGCTGGATGCGGCGGAATTTCTCCAGGGCGATCCGCTCCTCCCGGCGTTCGCTCCGGGCCAGTTGGGCCTGCTTTTCAAAGCCGGCGGATCGCTCCGCCATGAATTGCCGGAAGGGCATGTTGGCCACGGTCCAGCGTCCGGTGGTCTTGCGGCGCAGCTGCTCCAGCAGGATCACCCGGTTTGCGGTGGCCTCGATCAGCGTCTCGTCGTGGGAGATAAAGAGTACTATGCCGGTGTGCTGCCGGATCATCGCCTCCATCCACTCCAGCGTCTCCACGTCCACATCGTTGGAGGGCTCATCCAGCAGCCATACGTCAGCATCCTCCATCAGCAGGCGGGCCATCTGCAACTTCACCTTCTCGCCGCCGGACAGCGTGTCCATCCGCTGGTCGCTGTAGTAGATATCCTCCGCCAGACGGAGCCGGGCGGAGATCCGGCGCAGATCGACGGGGCTCTGTCCCCAGAAGCAGTCCAGTGCGCTGAAATACTCATATACGTTCCGTCGGCGGTCCTCTGGCGGCAGCTCCTGAGGCAGATATCCAAGTTTCTCCCCCTGGCGGGTCAACAGGCCCTCGATATCCACGTAGTCCGCCACCAGGGCGGGGTCATAGATCCACTTCAGGAGGGTGGACTTGCCGTTGCCCTCTTCGCCTACGATCACCGCCTTGTCACCGGGGTTGAGAACCAGATTGAAGTCCGTCAGCAGAGGGCGCATGTCCTTGCGGTGTATAAATGTCAAATGCTTGATTTGCAGCATGGGATCACCTCGTTTTCACCTGCCCCGGTACAGAAAAAAGGGATCTGTCCGCGTGCGGACAGATCCCTGATATCCCGATATAACACGACAGCGTGCGGGCAGAATGATGCCTCCCGGGGTGACAGACGATCTGATCCGGCGCACGCAAACAACACCCTCACCGGGGCGTCAGAATACCTGTTTGCATGGTTGGATCGGTCATCTGTTGATCATTTCATCACCCTCGCATCATTGGATGCGCCTTTCGCAATCGTTGGAAAAAGTGTAGCATATCCGGCCCGGCCTGTCAACTGCCGGTTTAGTGGGCGAAGCACAGCCAGACCACCAGCGCACCGGTGACGGCGGCGGTGAGAGTGAAGGGGACGCCGATGCGCATGAAGTCGCCGGTGGAGACCTTGTAGCCCTCCTTCTGGAGAATACCGATGCCAGCGATGTTGGCGGAGGCCCCCACAGGGGTGATGTTGCCGCCCAGCGTAGCGCCGATCAGCAGGCCGAACTGGAAGAGGTAAGGGGAGATGCCCATCAGATTGGCGATGCCGGTGACCACAGGAAGCATGGTGGCCACGTAGGGGATGTTGTCGATGAAGGCACTCAAGAGCACGGAGACGCCCACGATCAGCACGTACATCAGCACCTTGGAGCCGCCGCCAGCCTTGACGAACAGGGCGGCGATGGCGTCGATGACGCCGGCCTGGGTGATACCTTCGATGACCATGAACAATCCGGAGAGCAGCAGGAGGGTCTTATAGTCGATGGCTTTCAGTACGTCCATTACGGTGTCGGTCTTCCTGCGGCGGATCAGCTCATATACACAGCCAATCACCGCCAAAGCGCAGCAGATGAAGCCGTTGGTCAGCTCCGGACGGTTGGGGAACTGGGAGGCGATGATCAGCAGCACGATGGTACTCAACAGCAGCACGGTGGGCATATAGTTGGTGACCTTGGTCTCCACGCCGGCACTGACCTTTTCCTTCTCCTTCCGGAAGAGGATGAGCAGAATGGGAACTGTCATCAGCGCACCGGCCTCTACGGCAAAGCAGATGCCGGGCCGGCCCAGGAACCAGAAGAAGTCATTGAAGCTCATGTGGGCATAGCTGCCCAGCAGGATGGAGGTGGTGTCGCCCACCAGGGTGGCAGCGCCCTGCAGATTGCTGGACACGGCGATGGCGATGATGACGGGGACGGGGTTGGTCTTCAGCCGCTTGGCCACCGCCAGACCTACCGGCGCCACCATCAGCACCGTGGCCACGTTGTCCACAAAGGCGGAGATCAGACCGGAAAACAGACTCAACGCCACCACCGCCCACTGGACGTTGGGCGTGATCTGGAGCAGCTTTTCCGCCATGAGGATGGGCATCTGGCTCTGGATGAACAGCTCCACGATGGTCATGGTGCCGGCCAGCATCATCAACACGTTCCAGTTGATGGCCCCCAGGGCGCTGCCCACCGGCAAAATGCCCAGGATGATGAAGACAGCCGCAGTTGCCAGAGCGACGATCCACCGCTTGTCCGACAGGATCAGCAGCAGCACGTACATCACGGCGAACAGGGCCAGTGCCAAAATCATTGGATTCATACAGTTTCCTCCCATAAAAAAACAGATATAGCCGCGCTATACCTGCGTCAAACATATTGGCGACCATGTATAGTATACGAGTTATACATGAGTCTCACAAATGAAAGAAAGCCGGGCCAATGGGCCGTGATGACGACTTTCTGCGACCGGGAAGGTCGCCTGTTACTCCCTCACGTCGGTGGGTATTATATCACTCGCCCCCCGGGAAATCAACTCAAAAATGACCGTGACGGAGAAAAACCTCTGCTCAGTCCCGTGGTGTGAAGAAGCGGCACTCCCACTTTTGAAAGCGGCCGTGCTATAATGAAACCACATCAAAGAGGAGGTGTTCCCATGGACGCTGTGAAAACAGGCAAGCTGATCTATGAGGCCAGAAACGAGGTGGGGCTGTCCCAGCAGGAACTGGCGGAGAAGCTGCACATCACCCGCACCACTGTTTCCAAGTGGGAAAACGGGCGGGGCCTGCCGGATATCTCGCTGTTGGAGAGTCTGGGCGACGCTCTGGGCCTGAGCGTGACAGAGCTGATCCACGGGGAGAGAAATCCCGCCGAGACCGGCGCGGAACAGACGGCCCGGGAGATGATTCGCCTGTCGGGTATAGCCCGGCGGATGGACCGGCGACGTACCTGGCTGTTGGCGGCGGCGATTCTGCTGTTGCTGGTGGCGGTGGCAGTGTTCCTGCCCAAAAACCCGTGGAAGAGTTTTCCTACGTTGGAGGAGGCCGAAGCGTATGCAGATGTGGTGATTGACTCCAGACCCTATTATGAGGAATATCCGATGGTTGTCATTGATGCAGCCCGTGAGGTTGGCTTCCGTGCCAAGAAGGGAATCGTTGAGGTATACTGGAATTTCAGCGGTGCTACTTGCCACGTGCGGAAGGGCGTGGGGACCCGGGACGTCAGCGGTGACCACCGGAAGTACAGCGATATCCAGGAGATCGCCGGTTTTACGGCAAAGGGGGAGAACGGCAAGTATCGTCTGGCCGTCTGGCAAGCGGATGGCTACAGCTACGCTATCATGATAGACGGATACGCTGAGGTGGATGGACACAGGGTAAAAATCAAAGGCATAAGGCTGTTGGATCTCATGGCTTTTGTTCAAAAAGTCCATTGACGGTTTTGTACCCACAGAACAAAACCTCCGGTTCTACCGGAGGTTTTGCCATTTCATCAAAATTCAAGGTAGTTGGCACAGGTCCACACCGCAGGAGCCGTCAATGGAATCCATCTTCACCAGTACCACCTCGGAGCGGGAGGTGGGGATATTCTTGCCCACATAGTCGGGGCGGATGGGGAGCTCCCGGTGGCCCCGGTCGATGAGAACGGCCAGCTGGATGGCCCTGGGCCGACCGTAGTGGATCACCGCGTCGATGGCCGCCCGGACGGTGCGGCCCGTGAAGAGCACGTCATCCACCAAAATGATGGTGTGTGTTGCCACGTCGCAGGGAATCACGCAGTCCGACGTGCCCGGCTGAGGGGACAACTCCGTCAGATCGTCCCGGTACAGGGAGATGTCGATGTGTCCCACCGGCACGTCGCAACCCTCAAACTGCCGGATCTTTTCGGCGATCATCTCCGCCAGAGGGATGCCCCGACGCTTGATGCCCAGCAGACAGATATGGTCGGCGCCGTGGTTGCGTTCAATGATCTCATGGGTGATGCGGGTGACGGAACGCTGCAGCTGCGCCTCATCCATGATCTGCGCCTTCCATTGCATGGCCAAATACCTCCCGGTTTTTTCTCATACCAACATAGCACAGCCCACCGCCAAAGTAAAGAGAATTGTGGACCAAAATCCCACAGGACCCTTGACAAACGGTAAACAATTCACTATACTGCTAACAGTACTTTAAGGTCGGTCCCGTGAGGCCGCCAAGGACTGCGCTGGAAACAGAATACCGGGCGCATTGGGCCCGTTTTTGTTGCTGCACTCCCTTGGCGGAGAGCAGCTTTTTTTGTTAGGGAAAGGAGCACCCGATGCGCTATCTGCTTACCAATGCCAACGTATATCGCGGCGGTGACATCCGAAAAGAGGATATCGCCGTCTTTGACGGCCTTTTCCGCTCCACCTTGGCCCGCGCCGCCTATGACCGCATCATCGCCTGTGACAATTACACCGTTTTTCCCGGCTTCGCCGATGTGCATGTGCATTTCCGCGAGCCGGGATTTTCTTATAAGGAGACCATCGCCAGCGGCAGCCGCGCCGCGGCACATGGCGGTTATACCACCGTGTGTACCATGCCCAACCTAAATCCCTGCCCGGACACAATGGAACATCTCCAGATTCAGTTGGACGCAATCGAACGTGATTCGGTGGTCCACGTGATCCCATACGGCACCATCACCGCCGGGGAAAAGGGGGAGATCCTCTCCGATATGGAAGCCATGGCGCCCTGCGTGGTGGCCTTTTCCGATGACGGTCGGGGTGTCCAGAGTGACGTGATGATGCGCACGGCCATGCTGCGGGCCAAGGCTCTGGGCAAGCTGATTGTGGCCCACTGCGAGGACAACCGACTCCTCCGGGGTGGCTACATCCACGACGGTGCCTATGCCGCCACACACGGGCACAAGGGCATCTGCTCGAAATCGGAGTGGGGCCAGATCGCCCGGGACCTGGACCTGGTGCGCGAGACCGGCTGCGGCTACCATGTGTGCCACATCTCCACCAAGGAGAGCGTGGAACTGATCCGCAGAGCCAAGGCGGAGGGACTGAACGTGACCTGCGAGACGGCACCCCACTACCTGCTGCTCAACGACTCCATGCTGCAGGAGGACGGCCGCTTCAAGATGAATCCGCCCATCCGCTCCGAGGAGGATCGGCAGGGCCTGCTGGAGGGCCTGCGGGACGGAACTGTGGACATGATCGCCACCGACCACGCGCCCCACACGGCGGAGGAGAAGAGCCGTGGCCTCCGGAACAGCCTCATGGGCGTGGTAGGCCTGGAGACAGCTTTTCCACTGCTGTATACCCATCTGGTGCAAAAGGGCGAGTTGACGCTGCAGCGGCTCGTAGAACTGCTGTGCGATAATCCACGCCGCCGATTCGGCCTGACGGAGACCGTGGAGGAGGGGGCGAGTGCCAACTTCACGGTGTTCGATCTGAACGAGACGTATGACATTGATCCGGCGGAATTCCTCACCATGGGACGCAGTACCCCCTTTGCCGGCTGGACGGTACAGGGCCGCTGCATGATGACCGTGGTGGGCGGGGAGATCGCCTGGTGCGATCCCCGGTTGGCATGATAGGAGACGAAATTCTATGAAGCAGAGCTACTTTACAGTTGTTGAGAATACACCGCTGACCGATACCGTTGTACGGATGCGGCTGCGGGGAGATACCTCCGCCATCACCCGGCCGGGCCAGTTCGTCAACATCCGGCTGGAAGGTCGGTTCCTGCGCCGTCCCATCTCCGTATGCGATGTGGAGGGGGATGTGCTGACCCTCATCTACAAGGTGGTGGGCGGAGGCACAGAGCAGATGCGGCAGATGCCGGTGGGCACACAACTGGACCTGCTGACGGGCCTGGGCAACGGGTATGATCTGACGGAAGCCGGGCCGAATCCGCTGGTGATCGGCGGCGGCGTGGGTGTGCCGCCTATGTACTGGCTGACAAAACAGCTTGTTGCCGCCGGCTGCAAGGTCACCGCGGTGCTGGGCTTCAATAACGGGAGTGAGATCTTTTATGTGGATGAGTTCCGCGCCCTGGGTGCGGAGGTGATCGTGGCCACGGTGGACGGCTCGGTGGGGGTCAAGGGTTTCGTCACCAATGCCCTGGCAGGACTGGACTACTCCTACTTCTACACCTGCGGCCCCGAGCCCATGCTGAAGGCGGTCTATCGGGCTGCAGAAGGGGAGGGCCAGCTGAGCTTTGAGAAGCGGATGGGCTGCGGCTTCGGCGCCTGCATGGGCTGCTCCTGCCGCACCATTACCGGCAATAAGCGTATCTGCAAGGAGGGCCCCGTACTGCGAAAGGAGGAGATCCAATGGGACGACTGAATGTAACCCTCTGCGGCATCGAACTGGATAACCCGGTGATCCCGGCCTCCGGCACCTTTGGATATGGCCATGAGTTCGCAGAGTTCTATGACATCAACGTGCTGGGATCCTTTTCCTGTAAAGGCACTACACTTGCCCCCAGGTTTGGAAATGAGACACCCCGGATCGCCGAGGCACCGGCGGGTATGATCAACGCCGTGGGCCTGCAAAACCCCGGTGTGGACGCCGTTATCGCAGAGGAACTGCCCAGGCTGGCCCAATGCTTCCACAAGCCTATTCTGGCCAACGTCAGCGGCTTTTCCATGGAGGAATACGCCGCCGTCTGCCAAAAGCTGGACAGCCAGCCCCAGGTGGGATGGCTGGAGGTAAACATCAGCTGCCCCAACGTCCACGGCGGCGGCATGAGCTTTGGCACTGATCCTGCCCAGGCGGCGGCGGTGACCCGAGCCGTGAAGGCCGTGACCGCCAAACCGGTAATCATGAAGCTGTCCCCCAATGTAACGGATATCGTGGCGGTGGCCAAAGCCTGCGAGGAGGCGGGCGCCGATGCTATCAGCCTCATCAACACACTGATGGCCATGCGGATCGACCTGAAGACCCGCCGCCCGGTGCTGGCCAACACCACCGGCGGCCTCTCCGGCCCGGCAGTATTTCCCGTGGCGCTGCGGATGGTCTGGCAGGTGGCCCGGTCGATATCCATCCCTGTGGTGGGCCTGGGAGGCGTCAGTTCGGCGGAGGACGTGATCGAGATGATGCTGGCGGGCGCCACTGCCGTGGAGATCGGCGCGGCCAATTTGGTGGACCCCTGCATCTGCAAGAGAATCATTGAGGAACTGCCTGAGGTCATGGACCGCTATGGCATCGATAATCTGCGTGACATCATAGGAGGAGCAAACTAATGGGAAAAGACGTGATCGTGGCCTGCGATTTTGCCACGGCGGAGCAGACCTACGCATTTCTGGACAAGTTCACCGACGAGAAGCCCTTTGTCAAAATCGGTATGGAGCTATTCTACGCCGAGGGACCGGCTATCGTCCGGGCCATTAAAGCCAGGGGCCATAAGGTCTTCCTGGACTTGAAGCTGCACGACATCCCCAATACCGTGAAAAAGGCCATGGCGGTGCTGTCCGGTCTGGACGTGGACATCTGCAATCTCCACGCCGCCGGCGGCCTGGACATGATGCGGGGTGCTGTGGAGGGCCTGACCCGGCCCGACGGCAGCCGCCCGCTGCTGATTGCCGTGACCCAGCTGACCTCCATCGACCAACAGCGCATGGAAAAGGAACTGCTGATCGACCGGCCGCTGGAGGAAGTGGTCATGCAGTATGCAGCCAATGCCAGGACCGCGGGACTGGACGGTGTGGTCTGTTCCCCGCTGGAGGCGGGCAGAGTCCATGAGGCCTGCGGCGGCGAATTTCTGACGGTAACGCCGGGCATCCGGTTTGCCGATGGTGCCAGCGGCGACCAGCAACGTGTCACAACCCCGGCCCGGGCCCGGGAGATCGGCTCAGATTACATCGTGGTGGGGCGGCCCATTACTGGTGCGGAGGATTCCGTGGCGGCCTATCGCCGCTGCGTGGCCGACTTCGTGGGTTGAGAGAACAGGAGGGATTTCATGCAAGAGAGAATTGCCAAGGATCTGCTGAGCATCGGCGCGGTGTTTCTACGGCCGGAGGAGCCCTTTACCTGGGCCAGCGGCATCAAGAGCCCGGTGTACTGCGACAACCGCCTGACGCTGACGGCACCTGCCGTCCGCGATGACGTGGAGAACGGTCTGGCGGAGCTGATCCGCACCTATTACCCGGAGGTGGACGTGCTGATGGGCACGTCCACAGCGGGCATCGCCCACGCCGCTATCACGGGACATATCATGGGTCTGCCCATGGGCTATGTCCGCAGCGGCAGCAAGGACCACGGACGGCAGAACCGCATCGAGGGCAAGCTGGAGCCGGGTCAGAAGGTGGTCGTGGTGGAGGACCTGATCTCCACCGGCGGCAGTGTCATCGACGTGGTGGAAGCTCTTCGAGAGGCCGGCGCCCAGGTACTGGGCATTGTCAGCATCTTCACCTACGGCATGCAGAAGGGCCTGGACCGGCTGGCCGGGGCCAACGTGGAAAACCACTCGCTGACAAATTTTGACGTGATCACACAGGTGGCTGCCCGGGAGGGGTACATCAGACAGGAGGATGTAGACCGTCTGATGGCCTTCCGGAACAACCCATCTGATGAAAGCTGGATAACAGGAGGTAACAAATGAAAAATCTGATTGACATCATGCAAATGAGTACGGACGAGTTGCAGGAGCTCATCGACCGCGCCCTGGACATCATCGCCAACCCGGCCAAATACGACGACGCCTGCCGGGGCAAGAAGCTGGCCACGCTGTTCTTCGAACCCTCTACCCGCACTCGCCTCAGCTTCGAGGCCGCCATGTATGAGCTGGGCGGCAACGTCATCGGCTTCTCCGAGGCCAAGAGCAGCTCTGCCGCTAAGGGCGAGAGCGTGGCCGACACCGTCCGCACCGTGGGCTGCTATGCCGATATCATCGCCATGCGCCATCCCAAGGAAGGCGCTCCCCTGGTGGCCACCCGTACCGCCGGCGTCCCGGTGGTCAACGCCGGCGATGGCGGCCACAACCACCCCACCCAGACCCTGGCCGACCTGCTGACCATCTACCGCGAAAAGGGAACCTTTGAAAATCTGACTGTAGGACTGTGCGGCGATCTGAAGTTTGGCCGTACCGTCCACTCCCTGATCTCCGCCATGTCCCGCTACAAGGGCGTCAAGTTCGTGCTGATCTCCCCGGAGGAGCTGAAGGTGCCCCGCTACATCATCACCGACGTGCTGGAAAAGAACGGCATCCCCTATGAGGAGA
>CACZNU010000177.1 GCA_902782615.1 Oscillospiraceae bacterium
ATAAGTAGTGGCTTTTGTTAAGTATTATTGTATAGGTAGGGGTACTTAAACAATAAAACATAAAAACAAAAACCGCTACTTTTTTATACAGTAGCGGAGAATTCAAAGAAATCTAAAAAGTATGAGTAGCCGCCGCGCTAGCGGCTTGGTACAATAATTTCATGCAATTGTATAATTCGCTTTCGAGGGCTTTCGAGGAAGACCCTGGCGCATTGAATGATGTCAAACGGAAAGGAAAAAGACTCTGATGGATGAAATTAACCAGACTTTATTCCGTAAGAAGGCAATGGCGCGCATTTCCTCGCCGGAAGATCTGACCGGCTATCTGCGCGTAACGAACCCCGGAATGTGGATCATTCTGGCGGCGGTCATTGTCCTGCTCGTAGGGCTGTTCGCCTGGTCCGCGGTAGGCACCCTGGAAACGACGGTGGACGCCACTGCCATCGTGCGGGATCACACGGCTCAGATCGTCGCTTCCGGTCAGGGCGCAGACGAGCTGGAGGCCGGGATGCCGCTGCGGATCGCTTCGCAGGAGTTTGTCATAGCGTCAGTAGACAGCGATGAATATGGTCGGGCCACAGCGTATGCCGAGTTACCGCTGCCGGACGGCAGCTATGACGCAACCATTGTTGTGGAGCAGACCCGGCCTGTCGAATTTCTGATGGAAAGCAGGTGACGGCGCATGGCGAAGAAAAAGATCGCGCCCACACTGACCAGGGGCGTAGCCAGTGTGCCGGTGGTCATGCAACTGGAGGCGCTGGAATGCGGCGCGGCTTCTCTGACGATGATCATGGCCTATTACGGAAAATGGGTGCCTTTGGAGGAGGTGCGTCTGGCCTGCGGCGTCTCCCGGGACGGCTCCAACGCGAAAAATATCACTCTTGCGGCGCGGCACTACGGCTTTGAAGTCAAGGCCATGCGTATGACGCCGGAGTCACTTCAGAAAAGGGGCCAGTTTCCCTGCATCCTCCACTGGAACATGAATCACTTTGTGGTGTTGGACGGCTTTCGTGGAAAGTATGCCTGTCTCAACGACCCGGCGCGCGGCACGGTCACCGTCCCCATGGAAGAGTTTGACAGAGCATTCACCGGCATCGTGCTCTTTCCCACGCCGTCAGAGAGCTTCCAACCAGATGGAAAACGACGCAGTACCATAGATTTTGCCCGCAAGCGGCTCATCGGAGCGGGAGCGGCGGTGGCCTTCGTTATGCTGGCAACGGTAATTACCTATCTCTTCGGCATCGTCAACTCCGTCGCCTCGCGCATCTTTCTCGACAGGCTGCTCACCGGGCAAAACCCGGATTGGCTTTACCCGTTCATTTCGGTGCTGATCGCCCTGGCAGTGATCCAGATCACCGTCGCCTGGGTGCAGGCGGTCTACTCGCTGAAGATAAATGGCAAGATGGCCGTGATCGGGAGCGCCAGCTATATGTGGAAGGTGCTGCACTTGCCCATGGAGTTTTATTCCCAACGTCTGGCGGGAGATATCCAGTCCCGCCTCTCACTGAACAGCTCCATCGCCGGAACGCTGGTGAACACCTTTGCTCCGCTTCTTCTCAACTCCATCATGATGGTGTTCTATCTGGTACTGATGCTGCGGCAAAGTCCGATTTTAACTCTGATTGGCGTTTCCACGCTGATTTTGAATGCTGTGCTGTCAAGAATCATTTCCAACAAACGCATGAATATAACGCGCGTGCAGATGCGCAACGCCGGTTTGCTGGAGGCTACGACGGTCACCGGCATAGAAATGATCGAGACAATCAAGTCCAGCGGCGCGGAAAACGGCTTCTTCCAGAAATGGGCCGGGCATCAGGCGGCGGCCAATTCGCAGAGCATAGAGGCCGCAAAAACGCAGCAAACCATTGGTATTCTGCCGGCCTTTATCGGTACGCTTGCCAACTACGCCGTGCTGCTTCTTGGCGTGTGGCTGACCATGCAGGGCAAATTCAGCCTCGGTGCGGTCATGATGTTTCAGGGTTTTCTGGGCTCCTTCATGTCCCCGGCCATGACGCTGGTCAGCGCCGGACAGACGATTCAGGAGATGCGCACCCAGATGGAGCGCGTGGAGGACGTCATGGAATACCCGGAGGATGTGAACACTTCAGAAGACACCCGGGCATCAGAAGAAAAGATGGAAAAGATCAGCGGCTGCGTGGAACTGAAAAACATCACTTTTGGCTATTCCCGGCTTGCCGAGCCTCTGATCAGGGACTTTTCTCTTTCTATGAAAACCGGCGACAGGATCGCCCTTGTGGGCGCCTCCGGCTGCGGCAAATCCACGATCTCCAAGCTCGTTTCGGGCATGTACCAGCCCTGGAGCGGCGAGATTCTGTTTGACGGTAAGCCCCGCAGCGCTTATCCGCGGGATGTGATGGTCGGCTCACTGGCCGTGGTCGATCAGGACATTATTCTCTTTGAGGACAGCATTGAGAACAATATCAAGATGTGGGACGACACCATCCTGGATTTCGAGGTGATTTTAGCGGCCAGAGACGCACAGATTCATGACGACATCGTGCAGATGCAGGGAGGCTACCGTCACAGGCTGAGCTCCGGTGGGCGTAATCTCTCTGGAGGACAGCGTCAACGACTGGAGATTGCCCGCGTGCTGGCGCAGGACCCCACTATCATCATTCTGGACGAGGCTACCAGTGCATTGGATGCCAGGACGGAATATGAGGTCGTGAATGCGATACGGAACCGGGGCATCACATGCATCGTCATCGCCCATCGGCTCTCCACTGTACGCGACTGTGACGAGATCATCGTGCTGGACAAGGGCAAGGTGGTCGAGCGCGGAACTCACGACGAACTGATGGCTCTGCGCGGTGCTTATGCCGACCTGGTGGCGAATGAGTAAGGAGGACGCAGATGGGGTGGTTTGAAAATCAGATCCAGGACCGGCGGGAAGCCGATCAGCAGCTCCTGGAGGAATCCTTTCTCCGTATCGCCGGTGTGGTCATGGGTGAGAAGGACGCCCAGCGAATCGGTGACACGCGGATCATCACGAAAAACGCCATCGATGAGATATTAAAATACTACCATTTTAAGCCCTCTGAACTGCCGGAGAACATCACGGACGCCGACGAACAGCTGGATTACTGCCTGCGGCCGCATGGCATGATGCACCGCAGCGTGGAGCTGAAAAAGGGCTGGTATAAAGATGCCTACGGGCCGATCCTGGCCTTTTTTAAGGAGAATGGAAAACCGGCAGCCCTGCTGCCAGGAGCGATTTACGGCTATACCTTCAAGGACCCTGCCACCGGAAAGAACGTCCGACTGAACGTCGGGACCGAGCAGCTGTTTGACCCGGATGCCATCTGCTTCTACCGGCCGCTGCCGCTGAAAAAGCTCGGCATCCCCGATCTGCTGCTGCACATGAAGCGCTGCGTCTCCACCAGCGATATCTTTATGATCGTCTTTGCGGCGATCTCGGTATCCGGTGTGGGC
>CACZNU010000178.1 GCA_902782615.1 Oscillospiraceae bacterium
CGAGACCAAGAACGACCCGAACTTTGCCAAGAAGCTGGCCGACATGGCGGAGCTCTATGTTTCCGACGCTTTCGGCACCGTTCACCGCGCTCATGCCTCCACCGCCGGCGTGGCCGCCTATCTGCCCGCCGTCAGCGGCCTGCTGGTGGCCAAGGAGCTGGAGATCATGGGCGGCGCCCTGAATGATCCCAAGCGCCCCTTCGTGGCGGTGCTGGGCGGCGCCAAGGTCAGCGATAAGATCGGCGTCATCAACAACCTGCTGGACAAGGCCGACACCATCATCATCGGCGGCGGCATGGCCTATACCTTTGCCAAGGCCCAGGGCGGTTCCATTGGCACCAGCCTGTGCGAGAGCGACAAACTGGGCTATGCCCTGGAGATGATTGCCAAGGCCAAGGATCGCGGCGTGGAGCTGCTGCTGCCCACCGACACCCTGGCCGCCAAGGAGTTTGCCGCCGACGCCGAGGCCAAGGTGGTTCCCACCAACGCCATCCCCGACGACATGATGGGCCTGGACATTGGCCCGGAGACCACCGAACGGTTCTGCAACGCCGTCAAGGGCGCCGGCACCGTGGTGTGGAACGGCCCCATGGGCGTGTTTGAGTTTGAGCGTTTCGCCGGCGGCACCCGCGCCATGGCCAAGGCCCTGGCCGAGAGCGGCGCCACCACCATCGTGGGCGGCGGCGACAGCGCGGCAGCCGTGGAGCAGCTGGGCTTTGCCGACAAAATCACCCATATCTCCACCGGCGGCGGCGCCAGTCTGGAGTTCCTGGAGGGCATCGAGCTGCCCGGCGTAGCCTGCCTCCTGGATAGATAAGCTCGATTTTTGTTCACAGGCAGACCCACTCGGCCGATAAACCAGCAAAGCGTTTGTCGGGCGAAAAGGAGGAGCACGGTGCGAGCGAATGTTTGCCGCTTGCTGCAAAACGCAGCGATACAAAGTCCGCGACGACGCCCTGTCCGGTTTGGCGTGTTTGCTGGATATAAAATGTATTTTTTGTGGCGAGTCCACATATTGACTATATAAGAAAGACAGAGGAGTAAATCATTATGAATCGCAGATATCGCAAGACCATCATCGCCGGCAACTGGAAGATGAACAAAACCGCCAGTGAGACCAAGAAGTTTGCCGAGGAACTGAAGGCTGTCATGCCCAAGGCCAAATGGTGCGAGGTGGTCGTGTGTGTGCCCGCCGTCAACATCCAGACCGCCATTAAGGCCTTCAAGGATATGCGCGTGTCCGTTGGCGCGGAGAACCTGTTTTACGAGAAGTCCGGCGCTTACACCGGTGAGGTGTCCGGCGACATGCTGAAGGATCTGGGCGTCAAGTACGTCATCATCGGCCACAGCGAGCGCCGCCAGTACTTCGGCGAGACCGACGTGACCGTCAATAAGAAGGTCCACGCCGCCCTGGAGGCGGGCCTGCATCCCATCATCTGCGTGGGCGAGAGCCTGGAGCAGCGGGAAATGGGCATCACCATGGAGCTGGTGGCCCTGCAGGTGAAGGCCGCCCTCAGCGGCGTCAGCGCCGAGAAGGTCCGCAAGTGTGTCATCGCCTATGAGCCCGTGTGGGCCATCGGCACCGGCAAGACCGCCACCGCCGAGCAGGCCGCCGAGGTCTGCACCCTGATCCGCACCACCATCCGCCATCTGTACGGTGCCCGCATCGCCCGCTCCGTCACCATCCAGTACGGCGGCTCCATGAAGCCCGCCAACGCCGCGGAGCTGCTGGCCCAGCCCGATATCGACGGCGGCCTCATCGGCGGCGCCGCCCTGAAGAGCGGCGAGTTCGTGGACATCATCAACGCCGCCAACCAGGAGTAAGTCATTTCGTTCAGACCATCCGGCTCTGAACGGGGAGGATATGCAATGAACAAGACACCGACTACGCTGATCATCATGGACGGCTTCGGCCTGGCGGCGCCCAGCGACACCAACGCCGTGTCCCTGGCCCACACCCCCGTGCTGGATCGGCTCTTTCAGGAATACGCCCACACCACCCTGTCCGCCAGCGGACTGGACGTGGGTCTGCCCGACGGGCAGATGGGCAACAGCGAGGTGGGCCACACCAACATCGGCGGCGGCCGCGTGGTGTTCCAGGACCTGCCCCGCATCAGCCGCGCCATCGACGACGGCACCTTCTTCAAAAATGCCGCCTACAACAAGGCCATGGATGCCTGCCTGGAAAAGGGCACGTCCCTGCACCTGTACGGCCTGCTGTCGGATGGCGGCGTTCACTCCCACATCACCCACCTGTACGCTCTGCTGCAGATGGCCAGAAACAAGGGTCTGAAAAAAGTCTTCGTCCACTGCTTCCTGGACGGGCGCGACGTGTCCCCCACCAGCGGCAAGGGCTTCGTGGCCGCTCTGCGGGACAAGTGTGAGGAGATCGGCGTGGGCAAAATCGCCACGGTGATGGGGCGGTTCTACGCTATGGACCGCGATAAGCGCTGGGAGCGGCTGCAGCTGGCCTACGACGCCATGGTCTACGGCGAGGGCATCCAGAATCCCGACCCGGTGGACGCGGTGGCCCAGTCCTACGCCGCCGGCGTCACCGACGAGTTTGTGGAGCCCGTGGTATGTGATCCGGCCGGTACCATCTCCGACAACGACAGCGTGATCTTCTTCAACTTCCGGCCCGACCGGGCCCGGGAGATCACCCGCGCCATCGTGGATCCGGATTTTGACGGTTTCCAGCGGGAGTACTTCCCCACCACCTATATCTGCAACACCGAGTACGACGCCTCCATGCCCAACGTGACGGTGGCCTGGCCCCGGATCCGGGTGAGCAACGGTCTGGGCGAGTATCTGAGCTCTCTGGGCCTGACCCAGCTGCGCATCGCCGAGACGGAGAAGTATGCCCACGTGACCTTCTTCTTCAACGGCGGCGTGGAAACCCAGTATCCCGGTGAGGATCGTGTGCTGGTGGCATCCCCCAAGGTGCCTACCTACGACATGCAGCCGGAGATGAGCGCCTACGAGGTGTGTGGCAAGTGCGTGGAGCGGATCCGCTCCGGCGCCTACGACGTGATCATCCTCAACTTCGCCAACTGCGACATGGTGGGCCACACCGGTGTGCTGGACGCCGCGGTCAAGGCTGTAGAGACGGTGGATACCTGCGTGGGTCGGGTGGTGGACGCCACCCTGGAGATGGGCGGCATCGCCATGATCACAGCCGACCACGGCAACGCCGAGCAGATGGTCCAGGCCGACGGCTCCCCCATGACCGCCCACACCACCAACCCTGTCCCCTTTATCCTCTGCGGCGCCGGCACCGAGCTGCGGCCCGGACGCCTGGCGGACATCGCCCCCACCATCCTGGATGTGATGGGTCTGGCCTGTCCGGAGGAGATGGACGGCAAGACCCTGATCGTCAAGTAAAAGCATCACAAAAAGCAGAAAAGCTCCGGAGCGGACGCTCCGGAGCTTTTTCTATATTTCCGCAAACAGCTGGGTGGAGAGGTATCGGTCGCCGGTATCCGCCAGCAGCGCCACAATGGTTTTGCCGGCATTTTCCGGCCGTCTGGCCAGCTCCGCGCCGGCCCACAGGGCGGCGCCGGAGGAGATGCCCACCAGGACGCCCTCCCGGCGTCCCATCAGTCTGGCGGTGGTCAGAGCGTCTCCATCGGTGACCCGGATGACCTCATCATAGATCCCGGTGTCCAGCACCTCCGGGATGAAACCGTCGCCGATCCCCTGGATGACGTGAGGGCCATCCTCGCCGCCCGACAGGATTGCCGAGCCGTCTGGCTCCACCGCCACGATCTTCACCGCCGGATTGCGGCTTTTCAAATACCGGCCCACGCCGGTCAGCGTGCCGCCGGTACCCACACCGGCCACGAAAAAGTCCACCTGCCCGTCGGTATCGGCATAGATTTCCGGCCCTGTGGTGGCCTCATGGGCCAGGGGATTGGCGGGGTTGACGAACTGGCCGGCCAGCCAGCTGTTCTCCGTGGCGGCGGCCAGCTCCCGGGCTTTCTCCACGGCCCCGTGTACGCTTTTTGTCCCGTCCGTGAGCACCACCCGGGCCCCGTAGGCCTCCATGATCTGCCGCCGCTCCATCGACATGGTGTCCGGCATGGTGATGATGACCCGGTAGCCACGTCTGGCCGCCACGGAGGCCAAGCCGATGCCGGTATTGCCGGAGGTGGACTCGATGATGGTGAACCCCGGCTTCAGAAGGCCCTGAGCCTCGGCGTCGTCGATCATGGCCATGGCGATCCGGTCCTTGGCTGATCCGGCCGGGTTCAGATACTCCAGCTTGGCCAGAAGACGCGCCTCCAGGCCAAGCTCCGCCTCCAGATTGCGCAGCTCCAGCAGTGGGGTGTTGCCGATCAGCTGGTCCGCGGACGTATAAACATTTGACATATGATGATCTCCTTTATGATAATTCGGTGTCCCTTCAGCTCCGGCTGCTCGGACATCGAAAATCCGGATTGTTCCTCATGATCATCATATGTTTCTCCCGCCCCGCCGTTTCCCGGCGATTTTGATGGGTGGAATGATACGCTTTTCCGTTCTGTTTGTCAATGTGCAATTTTAACAATTTAACGCAGCAAAGCCGCCGAAGTTTTCTCCGGCGGCTCTCTTCTGCGGAAAGGCCCCTCACCCGCCCTCGTCCGGCGGCCAATGCTGGGTGGTACGCTGTAAACGGTATGGATGCAGGTATACCCGGTCGGGGCATAACGGTACAGCGGGGATTCGAACCCCGTGCCGGCCCGGCGGCACAACCATACATGTGAGCTCATTCTCAGCCACAGAGATCGCATTCGCTCCGTCAGACTACCGACTCTCCGCTTACATCTCGGTGGTCCAGTTTGCCTGCTGGATGGTGTTGTCCAGCGTGCGCAGCTCATGGGACATGGCGTCCACCTGCTTCTGGAGCTGGGCCACATTCACGGTGCTGAGCACTTTGATCTCGGTGCCCCGGGCCCGTCGCGCCGTCTGGCTGGCGGTGCTGAGCAGATCCCGGTAGGCGCCGATCTGCACGGTCAGGCAGTCCCGCCGGGCCAACAGCTCCGTCAGCGTTTTGCCGCCGGCCCAGGTGCGGCAGTTGACCAGATTGATCCGGGCGATGCGCTCCTCCAGTGCCGCCACGCAGCGGTCCAGCTCCGCCATCAACTCCGCCGGGTCCTCAGCCGGGCGCTCCCCCTCCTGCACGAGGGCGTTATCCGTCAGGCGGCTGCGGAGATCCGCGATGCGGCGATTCAGATCCGCCCGCTCCTGCAATGCCTCTGCCAGTTTCATACATGATCCTCCCTGTCTTCGATGTCAATGGTTCTTGTTGTCAAGCATACCACAGACGAGAAACGGGCGCAAGAGGGCGAAAGGCGTCGGGAACTTTTCCGGAAATGGGGGTTGACATTCCCGCACCGGTGTGGTATTCTAATCCTTGCCAATATCCGCCGGTGTGGTGGAATGGTAGACACAGGAGACTTAAAATCTCCCGGTAGCAATACCGTACCGGTTCGAGTCC
>CACZNU010000179.1 GCA_902782615.1 Oscillospiraceae bacterium
GCGCTGGAAGAGGAGGAGAGCGGGGATGAAGAATAAGCTCTCCCGGTTCGCCGTGCCCTACGAGATCTGGATGGCGCTTTTCGTGGTAGCGCCCATCGTCATCATGGTGATCTACGCCTTCCGTTCCTCCGACGGCGGCTTTACCCTGGAAAATTTCGTAAAAATGGCGGATTACGCCGAGGTGTTTCTCCGGTCCTTTGAGCTGGCGTTGATCGCCACGGCCATCTGCCTGCTGATCGGCTACCCTGTCTCCTACTTTATGAGCCGGGAGGGAAAGAGCTTTCAGCGAACGGCCATGGTGCTGATCATGCTGCCCATGTGGATGAACTTTCTGCTGCGCACTTACAGCTGGATGACGATCCTGGAGAACAACGGGCTTTTGAACCAACTGTTCCAGAAGATCGGCCTCATTGCGCTCTACAACAATGTCACCGGCAGCGACCTGACTTTCTTCCCTATGATGAATACCCGCGGGGCTGTGGTGCTGGGTATGGTGTACAACTACCTGCCCTTTATGATTCTGCCTATCTATTCGGTCATCATCAAGCTGGATCATTCCCTGCTGGAGGCGGCCCGGGATCTGGGCGCCAATTCCGCCACGGTGTTTCGCAAGGTGATCCTGCCGCTGAGTCTGCCGGGTGTGCTGTCCGGCATTACCATGGTGTTCGTGCCATCTGTGTCCACCTTTGCCATTTCCCAGATGCTGGGCGGCGGCACGGAGCTGTTGCTGGGCGACCTGATCGAGCGCCAGTTCCTGGGAGGAGCCTATAATCCGCAGTTGGGCGCAGCCATCTCCCTGGTTATGATGGTGATCGTGGTGGTGTGCATGATTGTAATGAATCGCTTCGGTGAGGGCGAGGAACAGGCGGTGATGCTATGAGCAAGCAGAAAAACAACCGCTTTGGCGACCGGCTGCTGATGGCACTGGTATTTCTGTTCCTGTATGCGCCGATCCTGATCCTGATTATCTTTTCCTTCAACTCTGGTGTCTCCAGCTCTGTTTGGAAAGGTTTTTCCCTCCACTGGTATCATGAACTGATCCACAACCGGCTGATCATGGGCAGCATCTATACTACCTTGTTGGTGTCCCTGCTGGCCACGGTGATTGCCACGGCTGCCGGTACCTTTGCCGCCATTGGTTTTTACAGCATGCGCCGCAAGAAGCGTGATGCGCTGATGGCTGTCAACAACATCCCCATGATGAACGCCGATATCGTCACCGGCGTCAGTCTGTGCCTGCTGTTCGTGGTATTCTTCAACGGCTGGGGCACTTTTGCCGGATGGATCAACTCCATTCAGAGCGCGGTGATGTTGCCCACCAAGCTGAGCCTGGGCTTCGGCACAATGCTGATCGCCCACGTTTGCTTCAACATCCCCTATGTCATCCTGGCGGTGGGCCCCAAGCTGCGGCAGATGGACCGCAACCTGATCGATGCGGCCCAGGACCTGGGCTGCACCTGGATGCAGGCCTTCTGGAAGGTGGTCATTCCGGAGATCAAGCCCGGCATCGTCTCCGGCGCGCTGACGGCCTTTACCATGTCGGTGGATGACTTTATTATCAGCTACTTTACTGCCGGTTCCAGCACATCCACTCTGGCCATGACCATCTACGGCATGACCAAAAAGCGTGTCAGCCCCCAAATCAATGCCGTGTCCACTCTGCTGTTTGTCACGGTGCTGATCCTGCTGGCCATCATCAATATCCGCGAGTCCAGCATGGAGCGGCAGAAGGACCGCTCCCGCGGCAAGCCGCTGATCCAGATCGTTCGTCCCGACGGAAAGAGCCCCCTGTGGGTCAAGCTGGTGGCAGGGGGGCTGGCCTGCGCCATGATTGCTGTGCTGGTTGTCACCGGCCGCACCGCCAACGCCCGGCCGGTGGTGAACGTCTGCTCCTGGGGCGAGTATATCGACGAGGAGCTGATCAGCGAGTTTGAGGAGACCACCGGCATTGCCGTCAACTACCAGACGGTGGAAAGCAACGAGGCCCTGTACTCCTTGATCGAGATGGGCGGCGCCGACTTCGACGTGATCGTGCCGTCCGACTACATGATCGCCCGACTCATCGATGAGGGTATGCTGGCGGAGCTGAACTTCGACAATATCCCCAACTACGAGCTGATTGACGACACCTACAAGAACCTGAGCTACGATCCGGAGAACAAGTACACCGTGCCCTATACCTGGGGGACGCTGGGCATCATTTACAACACCACCATGGTGGACGAGGAGATCACCAGTTGGGACGCCATGTTCGATCCCAAGTATGCCGGTCAGGTGCTGATGATCAACAACTCCCGTGACGCCCTGGCGGCAGCTCTGCTGGATCTGGGCTACAGCATCAACACCACCGACGAGACAGAACTGCGGGCGGCTTTTCAGCGTCTGAAGGACGCCAAGGACGCAGGTGTCTACCAGGCATTCGTCATGGACCAGGTGTTCCAGAAGATGGAGGGCGGCAACGCCGCCATCGCCATGTACTACGCCGGCGACTATCTGACCATGCTGGACAATAATGAGGATCTTGCATTCGTCATCCCCGACGAGGGCTCCAACTGGTTCGTGGACGCCATGTGTGTGCTGAAAAACGCCCAGCATAAGGCGGAAGCCGAGGCCTGGATCAACTTCATCGCCTCCACCACCGCCAACCTGGCCAACATGGACTACATCTGGTATGCCTCTCCCAACGCCGAGGCGCTGGAGCAGTATCCGGATTACTACTTTGAACTGTACGAGGAGGAACTGGACGAGGAGATCTTTGAGATCATGGCACCGCCTGCGGAGACACTGGAACGCTGCGAGATCTACGAGAATCTCCCACCCAAGATCCTGTCCCTGTACAACGATCTGTGGAATGAGTTGGGTATCTGATTCAACTGCAAAAAATTCCCCGCTTCATAAGCGGGGAATTTTTGTTGTCCTGTTCGGAAACGGCCTTGTGGTCGGTGACGAAATTTGGTATAATAATTAGTCAGAGAAAACAAAGAAAGGGCGGGAGGGGAGAGCATGCGAGTATTGGCAACCATCGCATTCTCCTTTGCCGCCGGAATTTTTGCGGCAGTACTGCTTCCGTGGACGGGGTGGTATCTCTGGGCAGCGGCTGTGCTGGCGGCCGTCGTGCTGACAGTCCTGGCGGTTGGAACGAAGCTCACCCATCGAAAGCGCCTGGCACTGATCCTGGGAGCGCTGTCTGTATCCTTGCTCTATTTTGCCGCTTATCGGGCGCTGGTGGTGCAGCCGGTCACCGACCTGTGCGGCGGAGAGGAGCCACGGCCCTTTTCCGCTACTGTGGCCGATTATCCCACCGCCACCGACTATGGCGGCAAGGTGACGGTATGGCTGAGACCGGGTGTCCGGGGTGTTTTCTATGGAGACGACACCGCTCTGGAACTGATCCCGGGTCAGAAGATCTCCGGCACTGCCCGGTGGCAGGACGCCTCCCGTGTCCATGAGACCAGTATCACCACCTTTACCGCCCGGGGTGCTTTTGTGCTGCTGTACGGAAGGAATGAGCTGACCGTCGAGCCGGGACAATCAGGCAGCCCGCTGTTCTGGCCACAGCAGGTGGCAAAGGCCGTCCGGGAGAAGATCGCCTGTATCTGGGATGATCCCGCCACGGCGGCGTTTCTGCAGGCGGAACTGATCGGTGACCGCAGCGGCATCTCCGAGGAGGACGGCGCCGCCGTCGGCCAGGTGGGTCTGGCCCATCTCTTTGCCGTGTCCGGCCTTCACTGCGCCTTTCTGGTGACGCTGATGGGTTTGCTGGTGCCCATGGGGAGCCGGCCCCTGTACAGTGCGATAACGATCCCAGTCTTGCTCTTTTATATGGTCATGGTGGGCCTTTCTCCCTCGGTGGTACGGGCTTGCATCATGCAGATCTTCCTGCTGTTGGCACCGGTCTTCCGGCGCGACAGCGATCCTCTGACGGCCCTGGCCGCGGCGTTGTGGGTACTGCTGCTGGCGAATCCCTATGCCGCAGGCGGCATCAGCCTCCAACTGAGCTTCGCCGCCACGCTGGGGTTGATTCTGCTGTCGGGGAAGATCTATGGTTTTCTGACCCGCTGGTATCGGGGCAAGAACCGCCGGATCAAGCGGACTCTCTCTTTCGCGGCGGCCAATGTGTCGGCCTGCCTGTCGGCCCTGGTGTTTACGGCGCCGTTGACGGCCTATTATTTCAACATATTTACGCTGATCGCCCCGCTGAGCAATCTGCTGGCCACCCCTGTAGCGGGATGGAACTTTATGGCAGGCCTTTTGACAGTGGCGGTGGGCTTTGTCTGGCTGCCGGCGGCCCGGCTCCTGGGAGGGGTCAGCTGGCTCATGGTCCACTATGTGCTGCTGATCTCCCATTTGCTGATGCGACTGCCGGGCCACGCTCTGTATTTCACCAACCGCTATCTGAAGTACTGGCTGACCTATGTCTATGCGCTGCTGGGAATTTGCTGCCTGAGAAGGAGAAACAGGCGGTGCTACGTTCTGGCCGCTGTGCTGGCGATTGCCATGCTCCTTTTGACGGTGAGGCTCAACAACCGGGAGTATCACTACGGCACCATGAACGCCATTGCCGTCAACGTGGGGCAGGGAGAGTGTGTGCTGCTCTACTCCGGGGATGATGCCGTGGTGGTGGACTGCGGCAGCAGCAACAGTTATATTCAGGCCGGCGGCCGTCTGGCTGACCAGATGGGGAGCATCGGCATCCATAAGCTGTCAGCGGTGGTGCTGACCCACTATCACGCCGACCACACCAGCGGCATATATGAGCTGCTGGCCCGCGTTCCAGTGGGACAATTGTGGCTGCCGGACATTGAGGACGAGTTCGGTGTCCGGGACCGGCTGGTAGCGCTGGCGGACCGTTACGGCATCGAGGTGCGGTTTATCCGAAACACGGAATCCATGCCCATGGGAGAGGCGGAGCTGACCATCTATCCTCCAATTGGCGCGGGGGATATGAACGAACAGGGACTGACGATTCTGTGCTCGTCCGGTGACTTTGACCTGCTGGTCACCGGCGATATGGCGGGCTCCACGGAGAAGAAGCTGATCGAGATCTACGACCTGCCGGACGTGGAGGTTCTGGTGGTGAGTCACCACGGCTCCAAATACAGCTCCAGTCGGGAGTTTCTGGAGGAGATTTGTCCCGACGCGGCCATTATCTGCGTGGGTGACAACAGCTATGGTCACCCCACGGAGGAGGTCATACGCCGCCTACGGGCCGCAGGCGCGGAGATCTACCGGACGGACGAGCAGGGGAACATTCTGGTAACAGTACACGGAGGCGAGAACTGATGGCGACAAGAGCATCTGCCGATCAAAAGGGCCTGGACCGGCTGCGCGCCGCGCTGAAGAGCGGGGAAGTGGCCAATATCTATATCTTTCACGGTGAGGAGAGCTATCTGCGCCAGTACTATCTGGATCAACTCCAGAAGGTGCTGGTGCCCGTTGGGTTCGAGGAATTCAATTTCCACCGCCTGAGCGGCAAGGGCCTGACCATCCAGGAACTGGCGGAGGCGGTGGAGGCCATGCCCATGATGGCGGAACATACAATGATCACCGTCACGGACCTGGATCTTTTCAAGCTGGACGAGCGGAGCCGGGAACAGCTCATCGATCTCCTGAAGGACTTTCCCGATTACTGCACGCTGGTGTTCATCTACGATCTGATCCCCTATAAGCGGGACGGCAAGATGAAGAAGCTGACTGCCGCCCTGGACAGCACCGCTGTGGAGGTGGAATTCCGCCAGCAGGAGAGGGATCAGCTACTGCGGTGGGTAAAGCGCCGCTTTGCCGCTCTGGGCCACGACATCGACAGCGTGGCGGCGGACCATCTGATGTTCACCTGCGGCACGCTGATGACAGAGCTGGTGCCGGAGATCGAAAAGATCGGCGCCTACGCCAAGGGGCAGAATATCACCGTGGAGGACATCAACGCCGTGGCGGACCCGGTGCTGGACGCCCGGATTTTTGACATGACCAACTGCATCACAGCGGGGAAATACGACGAGGCCGCCAGAATCCTCAGCGAGCTGCTGCGGATGCAGACGGAGCCGATTGTGATCCTGGCCGCCATCGGCAAGGAACTGCGGCGGCTCTATACCGCCCGGATGGCCCTGAATGGCGGCAAGGACCGGTTCTGGCTCAAGCAGCTCTGGGGCATGAGCTCCGACTATCCCGCCAAGCTGCTGCTGCAGGCAGCCCGCCGGGTAGACCGCACCTGGTGCCAGCGGGCGGTGAAGCAGTGCCAGACCCTGGACCGCCGCATGAAGAGCGAGCGGAACATGGACAGCGAGGCGGAGCTGAAGCTGTTTTTGATGGAGTTGTCGGAGAGATGAGGAAGCCGAAAATTCGAGAAGTCATCGTGGTGGAGGGTCGCTACGATCAGAATACCCTGTCACAGGTGGTGGATGCTGCAATTGTCACCACCGGCGGTTTCGGTGTGTTCAATGACGCGGAAAAGCTGGCCTTTCTCCGCCGCCTGGCAGAGGAGCGGGGCCTCATCCTGCTGACGGACAGCGACGGTGCCGGATTCGTGATCCGCAACCATCTCAAGGGCGCCATTCCCGCAGAACGGCTGAAGCAGGCTTATATTCCGGACATCGCCGGCAAGGAGCGCCGCAAGCAAAAACCCGGCAAGGAGGGCAAGCTGGGGGTGGAGGGTATGCGCCCGGAGGTGTTGCTGGAGGCCCTGCGTCGTGCCGGCGCCACCTTTGAGGGGGAAAGCAGCGCTCCCCAAGACGCCGCCATCACCAAGGCGGAGCTGCTGGAGAAGGGGCTCATCGGTCCCAACAGCGCGGAAAAGCGGCTGGCCCTGCTGCAGCGTCTGTCCCTGCCGGCACACCTGACGCCCAATGCCATGCTGGCGGCCTTGAACTTACTGCTGACCCGGGAAGAATGGGAGAAGCTGTAAGGAATCCCTTGCATTTTCCCACCGCAGCGGCTATAATAATCCATTATTGCAAAAAACGAACAAGGAGTGTGAGACAATGGCCGAGGAAGTGAAGACCCTGCTCCCGGAGGAAGAGGGTAAAAACTTTATCCACAATTTTATCGACGAGGACATCGCAGAGGGTGGTCAGTTCCAGGGAATGACCGTTCACACCCGTTTCCCGCCGGAGCCCAACGGCTATCTGCACATCGGCCACTGCAAGGCCATCTGCATCGACTTTGGCACGGCAGAGAAGTACGGCGGATTGTGCAACCTGCGCATGGACGATACCAACCCCGCCAAGGAGGACACCGAGTATGTGGACGCCATCCAGCAGGACATCTACTGGCTGGGCTTTGACTGGGGCGATCGCTTTGTCTACGGCTCCGACTACTTTGAGAAGGACTATGAGTATGCCGTGGAGCTCATCAAGAAGGGCCTGGCCTA
>CACZNU010000180.1 GCA_902782615.1 Oscillospiraceae bacterium
TCCCCTTCGGCACCGACGGCAACTTCTCCAACGAGCTCCTGATCAACACCATCAACATCGACCTGGCCAACAAGCTGGGCAATTTGGTCAGCCGCACCACCGGCATGGTGGAGAAGTACTTCGGCGGCACGCTGCCCACCGGCCGGGAGGACGATGGGCTGGACTGCGAGCTGAAGAAGCTGGCCTCCACCCTCCGGGATCGCTACGAGGCGGAGATGGAGAAATTCCAGTTCCAGAACGCCCTGGCCGAGATCTTCCAGGTCATCGACCGGGCCAACAAGTATATCGACGAGACCGCCCCCTGGGTCCTGGGCAAGGACGAGAGCAAGCGTGAGCGCCTGGCCACCGTCCTCTATAACCTGCTGGAGACCATCCGCATCTGCACCACCTTGCTGACCCCCTTCATGCCCGAGACCTGCGGCAAGATCTTCGACAAGATCGGCGCCTGCGACCTCTGCCGCACCTGGGACAAGGCCAACGTCTGGGGCAGCCTCCGCTCCGACGTGACGGTGCAAAAGGGCGAGAACCTGTTCCCCCGCATCGACAGCGACCAGGCACTGGCCCAGCTGGAGGCCCTCCAGGCCGCCCAGAAGAAGGCCGCCCTGCCCGCTATCGAGGTGGAGCCCCTGGCCACCGAGGAGGTGGACTTCGACACTTTCTGCAGGAATGATCTCCGGGCCGTGAAGATCAAGAACTGCGAGAGCGTGAAGAAGAGCGACAAGCTGCTGAAATTCACCCTGGACGACGGCTCCGGCACCGACCGGATCATCCTCTCCGGCATCCGGAAGTTCTATGAGCCGACCGACCTCATCGGCAAGACGGCGGTGGCCATCCTGAACCTGCCGCCCCGGAAGATGATGGGCCAGCTCTCCTGCGGCATGCTGATCTCCGCCGTCCACACGGAGAAGGGCGAGGAGAAGCTGCACCTGCTGCTGGTGGATGATTCCATTCCGGCAGGCGCGAAATTGTGCTGAAAAATTGGGCAAAATCTGCCAAAAAAGAGGACGCCGACCCCGGCGTCCTCTTTGCCTTGCGCGAAACGGGGCGCCGTGGTAAAATATTGCCTGCGGAGAGAAGTTTTGCTTGACTATCAAGCTCCTTGATACCTTATCCTGCGGACAGGAAAGGACGTGATACCATGAACAGCAAGGAGATCGAACGGTGTACCGGTCTGCCCCGGGCTAATATCCGCTACTACGAGGACGAGGGACTTCTGACCCCTGCCCGCCTGCCCAACGGCTATCGGGATTACAGCGAGGAGGACGTGACCACCCTGAAGCGCATCGCCCTGCTGCGGGAGCTGGACGTGTCCATCGAGGAGATCCGCCGCCTGCAGCGCCGCGAGGTGACGCTGAAGGAGGTGCTCTCCCGCCGCTTCACGGATCTGGGCCGGAAGAGGCAGACAGCGGAGGACGCCCGGGCCCTGTGCGGCCGCCTCTTTGCTGAGAACGCCGCCTACGACACCCTGTCCCCGGAAAAATATGCCCTGCCCCGGGCGGGACAGATCGAAAAGGAGCCGGAGGCGGCTCCCGTGGAGGACAATTCGGTCCGCCGCGCAGCGGCCCGGCTCTTTGACCTGGTCCTGTATGCCGGGCTGTCCACGGCGGTGATCGCGCCGCTTCGCTGGGTAACGCTATGGGGCGGCAGCCCGGTGCCGGCGCTCCTGAAATGGCTGCTGGCGGCTGCGATTTGGTTCGCGCTGGAGGTCTTGCTGACCCGCCGGTGGGGAACTACCCCCGGCAAGTGGCTGCTGGGCCTGGCGGTGGTGGATCAGAAGGGCGGGCGCCCGGACTGGAGCACCGCCGCCGCCCGGACCGCCGGCGTCTGGTGGCGGCTGGCGCTGAGCTTGCTGCTGTTCCCCTTCGGCTGCTACCAGCTGTACCAGGCGGCCAAGCGGGAGGAGAGCGGCCAGGAGCACCCTTGGGAGATGGATACCCGGGTGACCCTGCGCCGGGGGAGCCTCTGGCGCCTCGGCCTGTATGCCGCCGCCTGGGCGGCGCTGCTCTTGGCGGTGAAGGGCGAGGCCGCCCTCTGTGCCCGGCCGCCCCACCGTGGCGAGCTGACGGTGGAGGAGTTCGCCGAGAATTACAACCGACAGGCGAAATACTATGCCTTGACCGATCTGACCCGCCGGCTGCAGAGTGACGGCACCTGGGCCGCCGGGCGCCCCGAGGGCGCCGGGATAATGGACCGGCTCCCGCCGGACTTCTCCTTTGAGCTGGACGGCGGCGGTCATATCACCGCAGTCGTTTTGGAGGAGGTCTTACCGACGATAGAAATCGTCGAGGGCCGGGATCCGGGGGAGATCTTTATCCAACGGGAGTGGTATCTGATCCCCTGCGCCCTGGCGGTAGCCGCCTGGGGCGACGGGCTGGACACGGAGCTGGATCAAGGCATGGCCCGAGGCGGCGTCGGGGAGGAGGTCCGACTGACCAGCGGCGACCTCCGCGTCACCTTTTCTGACGGCATGGACAGCAACACATCCCTGCTGTGCCTGCAGCTGGTCCCCTATGAGATCCATTTTCGGCTGGAAAGAGCCGGATAACGACGGGAAAATCCCTATCATCTGAAAAAGGGCAAGGAGTTGTGCGAAAAATGTCCGAACTGACACTGCTGGTGACCTACACCGCCAAGCCCGGTATGCGGGAGACCTTCCTCCGCGCCCTGGCCGCCCGGGGCATCCCGGACATGATCCGGGCCGAGGCGGGCTGCCTGCAATACGACTACTATCTCTCCATCGAGAGGGCCGATGAGATCCTGCTCCTGGAGCGGTGGACCTCCCCCCAGGCCCAGGCGGCCCACCTGGGCCAGCCCCACATGGCCGCCCTCCGGGAGATCAAGGAGCAGTATGTGGAAAAAACCGCCCTCCGGAAGCCGGGGGAGGTGGACTGATGCTCTTCGATACCCACGCCCACTACGACGACGAGGCCTTTGACGCCGACCGGGACGCGGTGCTGTCCGCCATGCCGGAGCGCAATGTGGGGCTGATCGTCAACCCCGGCTGTACGGTGGAGTCCTCCGCCGCGGCGGTGGCGTTGGCTGAGCGCTATCCCCACGTGTACGCCGCCGTGGGCATCCATCCGGAGAACTGCGGCGACTTCGTGCCGGAGCACATGGACGCCATCCGCGCCCTGGCCGCCCACCCCAAGGCGGTGGCCATCGGGGAGATCGGCCTGGACTACTACTGGCCGGAGAACCCCCCAAAAGAACTGCAGCAGGAGGTGCTGCGGCGACACATGGCGTTGGCTGAGGAGCTGAAACTGCCCGTCATCATCCACGACCGGGAGGCCCACGCCGACAGCCTGGCCATCGCGGCGGAATTCCCGGCGGTGACGGGAGTGTTCCACTGCTTCTCCGGCAGCGTGGAGATGGCCCGGGAGCTGCTGAAGCGGGGGTGGATGCTGTCCTTCAACGGGGCCATCACCTTCAAAAACGCCCGGAAGGCCCCGGAGGTCATCGCGGAAATCCCCATGGACCGCCTCATGATCGAGACGGACAGCCCCTATCTGACGCCGGTGCCCTGCCGGGGACGGCGAAACGACTCCGGCTACGTCCATCTGGTGGCGGAAAAGATCGCCCAGATCAAGGGACTCTCTCTCGATGAGGTGGAGCGGATCACCTGGGAAAACGGCAGGCGGTTTTTCGGGATCGACTGAACAAAAAAGCACCCCGCCCACGGGCGGGGTGCTTTTTATGCTGTGTGTTACTGGAGGTTCAGCCGCTTTTTCAGGGTGAAATAGGTGACCAGATAGAAGACGACGGCTACCAGCAGGGCGAACACGGCGATGCCGCCCATGAGATAGTGGGAGAGCAGGAAGGGGGTGGGCGAGTGGAAGAAATCGTTCTCGGCCAGCCCCACGATGCCGTAGATGCCGGCGAAGGAGCCCACGGTCTGCAGGGCGATGGAGAAGGCGATGTAAAACACCACCGACAGGAAGATCTTGTGGTTGGCGAAGCTGTGGCCCAGGGCGATGGCGGCGTAGAACAGCAGATAGGAGCCGAGGCTGGACAGAATGGCGGCGATCACGAACTCCACCGCGTAGCCCGCCACGTGTCCCGCCGGGACGTAGTACAGCAGCGTATCCCACAGCTCCCGGAGGGTGGGCAGATCCGCCCAGAAGGGCTGGCCCAGCGTGGCCAGAAGGACAGCCAGAACGATGGCCGCCGCGGTGGCCACGGTCCACACCAGCGCCACCAGCAGCTTGGACCAGATCAGCTGGGCGGTGGCCACGGGCAGGGTGAACATCAGGTAGCCCTCGTCGGTCATGTAGTTCTTGTAGAACCGGTAGACCATGAGGGCCAGGGTCACGATCCCGGCGCCGATGACGGTGACGCCGAAGACGAAGGCCGTGAGACCCCGGAAGATCTCCAGCGCCCGCAGGTCATAGTTGTCGGCCAGGTGCATGGTGAGACAGAACAGACCCGCCGACAAAAACAGCACCAGATAGACCGGCAGCATGACCCGGCCGGTGGCGCGGAACTCGTGCTTCAGCAGTTTACTCAGCATAACGGAACACCTCCCGGAACAGTTCGTCCACACTGCAGTTTTTCTCCTCCCGGATGTGATCCACCGAGGACTGGAGTACCACCCGGCCGCGGTTGATGAAGATCACGTCGTCCAGGATGTTCTCCACGTCGGCGATGAGATGGGTGGAGATCACCACGGAGGCCTGCTCGTTGTAGTTGGTGAGGATGGTGCGGATGATGTAGTCCCGGGTGGCGGGATCCACGCCGCCGATGGGCTCATCCAGCAGGTAGAGCCGGGCCTTGCGGCTCATCACCAGGATCAGCTGCACCTTTTCCCGGGTGCCCTTGCTCATCTGCTTGATGCGCAGCCTGGGGCTGATGTCCAGGGCCGTCAGCATGTGCTCGGCGGCGCTGCGGTCGAAATCGGGGTAGAAGTCGCAGAAGAAGTCCAGCAGCTGCACCACGTTCATCCAGTCGGAGAGATAGGTCCGCTCCGGCAGATAGGAGACCAGCTGCTTGGTGTCCGGACCCGGCGCCATGCCGTCGATGGTCAGCGTGCCGGAGGACGGCACCAGCAGGCCGTTGGCGATCTTGATGAGGGTGGTCTTTCCGCTGCCGTTGGGGCCCAGCAGACCCACGATCCGGCCCGGCTCCACCGCCAGATCCACGTGATCCAGCGCCAGGGCGCTGTCATAATACTTGGTCAGTTGATTGCATTGCAAAAGAGCCATCAGGCATCCTCCTTTTCCTCCCGCAGAAGCTGCAGGACCTGTTCTTTGTCGTATCCCATCCGGGCCATGGCGGCCAGGAAAGCGGCCACCTGCTGCCGGGCCAGCCGGTGCCTGGCCGCACCGATCACCGCGGCGTCGTCGGTGACGAAGCGCCCGCTGGTGCGCTGGGCGTGGATGAGGCCGCTCTGCTCCAGCTCGGCCATGGCCCGCTGCATGGTGTTGGGGTTGACGCCGGCCCGGGCCGCCAGCTCCCGCACCGCCGGCAGCCGCTCCCCGGGGCCGAAGGCACCGGACAGAATGGCCTGGGTCAGATGCTCCACCAACTGGGTGTAGATGGGCTGATCGCTGCGAAACGTCCACTCCAAGGCGACCCCTCCTTTGTGTTATTGTATTAGGCGATTAGTACAATAATACAAGTATAGCGATTTGTCAAGGGGTTTTTAAAAAGAAAAAAAGAGGGAGCGCAAGGGATGCACTTCGTAAGGAAGTGCATCCTTCACGTTTGAGCGCGAGATAATTGACCACGCCAGTCAGCAATGGTACAATGATGAAAACAAATCGAAGTTTGTCGAACAGTTTGCTATAAGAAAAGACAGCGATATATTTTGGTTTGTAGAGGGGAAGCATTTAGATGAAGAA
>CACZNU010000181.1 GCA_902782615.1 Oscillospiraceae bacterium
AGGTTTCACAGTTGTGCCCTTTAAGGGATTTTTAGGCCCCTCTTAGGAAACGGCAGATCTGACTAGGATACTGCGCCGCTGTTCAGTCAATTTTAAATATTACCACAGGTTTCGTGAATTTACAACTGAAATTCCAAAGAATCCCGGTACAATAAAAGGAAAACCCGCCGGACGGTATTCCGTCCGGCGGGTTTTCATCACTTCTCACGACTGACCAAATGGTCGGCCAGCTCCAGCAGGAAGGCCCGGTCGCCCCAACTGGCAATGGCCGATTTGGCTCTGGCAGTTCGCTCGGCCACCTCCTGGCGGCAGCCCTCGATTCCCTTCAGATCCACAAAGGTGACCTTACCCTCTTCCCTGTCGGAGCCGATGGGTTTGCCGAACACAGCCTCATCACCTGTGACATCCAGGATGTCGTCCTGGATCTGGAAGGCCAGACCAAGTTGTGCGGCATATTCCAGCGCCTGCATCCGCATGGTGGTAGGCATCTTTGCCGCCACGCAGCCCAACTCCACGGCCGCGGAGATCATCACGCCGGTCTTAAGCCTGTTCAGCTCCCGAAGACCGTCCTCATCGGTCACCTGGCAGACGGTGTCCAGCACCTGTCCGGCCACCATACCATCGGCGCCGCAGGCGCGAAACAGCACCTGCATGGCCTCCAACCGGTTCTCCGCAGACATCATGGGCGCCTGGGCGATCAGGCGAAACGCCTCCGGCTGCAGGGCATCGCCTGCAAGAATAGCCAGCGCCTCGCCGTAGACCTTGTGGTTGGTAGGCTTCCCACGACGCAGGTCGTCATCGTCCATGCAGGGCAGATCATCGTGAATCAGACTATAGGTATGCACCAGCTCCAATGCGCAGGCATAGGGCAGGGCCAAATGCCAGTCCATGCCGCCCAGACGGGCAAATTCCAGCGTCAGCACAGGCCGAATCCGCTTTCCCCCGGACAGAAGGCTGTAGCGGATTGCCTCATACAGCTTTCCATATGACTTGCTTCCGGTGAACAGACGATCCAGATGCGCCTCGACAGCCGCCTGGTAGGCGGCATATTGGGTTTCAAAATCCATTACTCTTCCTCCGTCAGGAACTCGGTCTCCAAGGGAGCGCCGTCGCTCCCTTTCATCAGCTTGACCACCTGCTGCTCCGCTTTATCCAGTTCCTTGCGGCAGGATGCCACCAGACCGGTCCCCTCTTCAAACAGCGCCAGGGACTCGCTGAGCTGGGCATCGCCCTTCTCAAGCTTGTCCACGATCTCCTCCAGACGGCGCATATTCTCCTCAAACGTCTTTATCTTTGCCATTTTTTCATCCTCCTATTCCCTGTCCTCCACGGTACAGCCGATACTGCCGTCTGCCAGACGTACCCGGATCAGATCGCCGGGTTCTACCTGCTCGCTGCTACGCAGCACCGTTCCGTCAGTTCTCTGGGCCATGGCGTAACCTCGCCCCAAAACCTTCAGCGGACTCAACGCATCCAGCTTCGCCGTCAACTGCGCAAACTTTTTCGTGTCGTCTGCCAGCTGCTCTCTGGCGGTGCTGGCCAGCTTCTGCTGGACGTAATCCAGCTGAAGCCGTCGATCCTGTAAAAAAGCCATGGGATCGGACAGGACCCGCTTCTTCCCCAATGCCTCCAGTCGTTTTTCCTGGCGGTCCAGCAGATTCAGGGTTCCCTGTGCCATGCGGTTCTCCGTACTCTGCAGCGCCCGCAGCAGCTCCGCCATGTCCGGCACGGCGATCTCTGCCGCGTTGGACGGCGTGGACGCTCTGCGGTCTGCCACAAAGTCAGAGATGGTCACGTCCGGCTCGTGTCCCACAGCGGAAATCACCGGGATCTCCGAATCGTAGATAGCACGAGCTACCCGCTCGTCATTAAAGGCCCACAGATCCTCCAGGGATCCGCCGCCCCGGCCGGTGATGAGCACGTCGGCCAGCTGCCAGCGGTTGGCATACCGGATGGCTCCGGCAATCTCCGGCGGTGCCTCCACCCCCTGCACGCGGACGGGAAGCAGCAGTATCTTTGCAATGGGATAGCGCCGGCGCAGGATGCGGATCATATCATGGACCGCCGCACCGGCGGAGGATGTGACAATGGCAATCCGCTGCGGATACGGTGGCAGCGGCTTCTTGTGCCCCTCGTCGAAGAGTCCCTCCCGGTAGAGCTTTTCCTTCAGCTGCTCGAAAGCGATGTGCAGATCACCGATGCCGTCCGCTGTCAGCTGCGAGCAGTAGAGTTGATAGGCGCCGTCTCTGGGAAACACACTGATCCTGCCGAAGGCGATGACCTTCATGCCGTTTTCAGGACGGAAGCGCAACTTCATGGCCGAGCCCTTGAACATAACGCAGCGAAGGGAGCTCTCAGCGTCTTTTAAGGTAAAATAATGGTGCCCGGAGGGATAGATCTTATAGTTAGAAAGTTCGCCCCGAATAAACACGCCGTTCAACTGTGGAATACCGTCAATCAGATTTTTGATCCATCCATTGACCTCGGATACACTGAATACTTGCTGCTGCAAGGCTTCACCCCCTCAAAGTGGAAAAACAGGCAGAGCGTAGTCCGCCCTGCCTGCACAAAGTCAATCTTTGATTTCCTGCCGCACAAAGCTACCCAGAATGCCGTTGAGGAAGCGGACTGTCTCGGGCGTCTCGTACTTTTTGGCGATCTCCACCGCCTCGTTGATGGCCACGCCATGGGGAATGTCCGGCATGTACAGGATCTCATACATGGCCACCCGCATAATGGCGGAGGCCACCAGGGAGATCCGGTCAAACCGCCAGCCCTGGGCATATTTCTCAATATAGGTGTCCAACTCGGCGGCATGCTCCGCCACGCCGGAGACCAGACGGCAGATGTATTCCCGCTGCTTCGCGTTAGGCATTTGGGCATAGAGCTCCGATTCCGGCGCCAGGTCTGCGAAGTTCTCCTCCGACAGGCGCGCCTCCAGAAACTCCTGGACGTCCAGATCCGTAAAGCTCAGCTCATAAGCCAGATGTGTGGCGATCTCTCGGGCAGTATTGCGTGTCATATGTGTGTTTCCTTTTCTCTATCCGATTTGGGATCAGTTGAAGCTGATGCCGCCCACGTGGACGTTCACCGAGTCGATTTTGAAGCCCGTGGTCCCCTCCAGCGTGGCAAAAACAGACTGCTGGACCTTTCGGGCCACATCGGCGATCTCACAGCCGTAGCGGATCATCAGAAACAGGTTGATCACCAGCGCATCGCCCTCCATGTCCACGCGGACGCCCTTGGCGGTCATCTTTTTATTGCCCTTGGTATCGGCAACGTTGCCGCTGAGCAGACCGCCGACACCGTCGACCTCCAGCGCCGTGGCGGTAGCGAGATTGGCCACGACCTCCTCGGCAATCTGAATATTCCCCATGTCCTCCTGGCGAACCATGTATTCTCTGTTCTCAGCCATGATCAGAATATCTCCTAACTGTCGTTCTCATTTGTACGGGTTGTATTGCATACACAGGTATTATATCATTTCTCCTCGGAAAAAACAACTGTTAATTTGCCTCCACGATCTTGATTTGATCAGGGGTATAGTTGGTCTCACTGATGACGATATCCTTGATCCGGGCCACGTCGGCGGTGTCCAGTCCATCCGGATCGGAGACTACCACGCTGATGGATTCCGCTCCCATGAAGGCCACACAGTCCTGATAACCTTTGGCGGTGACCAGACTTTCGATTTGAGACTCGGCCACTGTGTAGGACGCCAACACCTGCAGCGTCTGGGATGCAGCGTTCAGCGTCTGCTCGTCGGCGTGTTCGTCCACCTCTGCCTCCTGCAGCATGCCGATGGCGCTGTCCCGGGCCTGCTTGCGGCTCAGCCGCGCCGTGGCAAAATAGTCGCTCTCCCCTGCCGACATTTCCTCCGCGGCGGCTGTATCCTGCCCTTCCTCCTGATTCTGCGCTGTCTGGTCCACTTTTGTCTCGCTGCTGACCAGGGTGGATTCCCCCAGCACCTTGGAGCTTTTTGCCACCTGATCCGTATAACGCCAGTTCAGATAGACCGCCGCCGCTACCAACAGCAGCACGCTCGCCACAACGGCGCGTTTTTTCCAGATTTTTTTCATACCGTTTCCTCCTATGATTCTTTCCATTTGACGATAGATATTCGGTTTGCGCTTAAGCCGGTCAGTGCTGATACCGCCTCCGTGATTGCAAGACGTACCGCGCTGTTCCCGGCGCCCTGACAGACTATTACCGCTCCCTGGTAGACCGGATAGACCTGCTGTGTGACGATCACCTCCTGGGAGCCGCTGCCGCGGTTCAGCATCACGGTCGCCTCGCGGCTGCGGTGGTCGCCGCTGCTGCCGGTGCTTCGGTCCGTGTCCGAAGCCAGTTGCAGTTGGGGGCCGCTGGCCAGCGTCAGCATGACGCGGAGCCTTCCCACCCCGTCAATCTGGCCCAGAATGGACTCCATTTTTTCCTCGGTCTCGGCCAGGGAAAATACCTCTTCGTTCCGGCAGACGCTTTCGGCCTGTTTATCCGCCGTCTTTTGTCGGGATGGCAGTAGCATCAAAAGCGCGCCGATCGCCACGATCAGCAGGGCATATTTGTACTTTTTCCATGTCTCCGAAAATCTGATGATCCCCATGGCCTATCTCCCCTGCCAGATTTGACGGCTCTCCGGAATCTCCAGATCCGCCGCAATGACGTCCGACA
Source organism: Oscillospiraceae bacterium (assembly GCA_902782615.1). Lineage (GTDB taxonomy): Bacteria > Bacillota > Clostridia > Oscillospirales > Oscillospiraceae > Vescimonas. Next base: position 4,672 of record CACZNU010000181.1, read on the forward strand.
GCTCCTGCCGGAATGAAATGTCCATCGTCACCGCATCCGGGTACGGCACACCGTCTTCCCAGCGCGTCGTCACAGTGGGGTGACAGTGGACCCCAAACTGCTCGCCTTTGTCCGAAATATATGCTGCGGCTCTCTGCGCTATGATGGATTCCATCTCATTTTCATTCTTCTGCTTGAGCGCTTCGATCTGTTGCTGTATTTGATGGTCATACGTTTCATAGGAGGTATCCCACACGTTCTGAATCCGGCTCAGCGGACGCAGCACCACCAGCAGCAGAATCAGACTTCCCGCCAGTTTCCCCACCTTTCGCAGCTTTCCAGCGGGCAGCATCGCGTAAAGCACCGACAGGATCAGCGCCGCAGCGATGATTCCCGACAGCCATTGCCGGACCATTTCGATCATGAAATCACCACCCTGACAGAAGATGCCACCGAGATCAGCAGCAAAACGGCGCAGGCACCTGTCATGCCCAGCAGAAGCCCGAAGGCCGTGCCAAGTGCGTTAATAAGCTCCACCAAAGGCCCGGAGCCGACCACCGAGGATAGAAAGGCAGACAGTTTATAGAGCACGTATTGCACGGCCAGATGCAGAAACGGTGTCAGACAGATGGCCAGAACACCCAGCATCCCAAACACGCCCACCGCATTTTTCAAAATGCCAGCGCTGGCCAGGACGCTCTCCGTGGCGTCAGAAATGATCGACCCCACCACCGGAACGGCGGCTGAGATGGCGGATTTTGTCAGGCGCAGCGCAGCGGCATCTGCAGCAGTTCCCACAGCGCCGAACAGTGTCAGAAACGCCGTAAACACCACCATCAGACCTGTTAAAACACCCTTTATCGCCTTGGCAATGCCATCACGGAGTCCCTTGAGGTCGTGTTCAGGCAGTGCGGCGTTTGCCACAGCCACAGCCACATATAGGTAAACGAAGGGCAGCAGCTGGCGGATGGCCGAGATCAGCACGTTGGTAAACATCACGGTGAGTACCTGATGTACGCCGGCAGAGACAATCCCGCCTCCCGCCGCTACGGCGGCGGCCAGCGTTGGCAATAGCGCCTTGGCAAAAATGTCCATCTGCTCCATGGCGTCCATTCCCATTACCGTCATGGAGCGGAATGTACCGGCAGTGGTGACGGTGATGACCAGCGCTCCGGCAAGTGTCACATAGTTTTCTCTGTTATCGTCCGATGCTTGGCCCATGTTGTCCACCACGCCGCACAGCAGCACTACCCCCAAAAGGAGTACAGCTCCGCCTAAACCACTTTGGAAAAGTCTTCCAAATCCGCTCCAGGCCAGTTGCCATAGCCGATCGAGCCCCTGTATCAGCGCATTATGATCAAAATCTCTCTGGCCCAGACTATCCAGGATTTGTTCCGCCTCCGGAGACAGGGCGTCGGTAAGCTCGCCAGGAACCGTTTGGCCCCAGGCTGTATCCACTGAAAGCAGCAGAATCAGGCAAATTGCGACACACAGTTTTCTCATAGGGTTTTCTCATAGGATTGAACGTAATATCTCCCAGACGGCCCGAAACAGCGGCAGGGACAGCCACAGCGCCGCCACGGTCGCCCCGATCTCCACCAGGGATGCCATGGCCCCCTGTCCCGCGTCACGGCAAAGCTCTGTCCCCACACGGCTGATGAGTCCGATACCGACGATTTTGATCAGCGGTGTAAAGATGTCCCCTCCAATACCGCTCCAGGCAATCATCTGGTCTACCGCCGCCAGAATGTCTCTCACGGACTCAGATGCCGCCATCGTGATTCCAACACAGGCGGCTATTGCCAGCAGAAGGGCAATCTCCGGACGTTCATTTCGAAAGAAGACGGCCAGAATCGAGACCACGACACAAACGAAGGTGATGCGGATCAATTCTTCCATTTTTACAGGCCAAACAGCGTCTTGACCAGGTGAAACAGCTCGCTGATTTTCTGCAGCAGGATCATCATCACCACTACCAGGCCCGCCAGCGTCGTCATCATGGCCTGTTCTTCCCGTCCGCTTCGGATCAGAAGCTGGTTGAGTACCGATACCAGGATCCCCACAGCGGCTATTTTGAAGATAAGATCGACGTCCATTTTTACCCCTTTTGTCAAGACAATGTGATGATCAGCAGGCCCCCTGCCGAAATGGACAGCGCCGCACACAGCTTTTCCCTCTGCCGCTGATCACGCTGACGTCTCTCGTGGAGTTTCAGCAGCTGGCGGGAGGCGAGATGCAGGCTGCCCTGGAGCTGCTGAAGATCTCCCGTCAGTTCCACGTGGCAGAGTATACCGGATTCCTCTGATGGGAGCTCCAAAAAAGCATTGTTCCATGCTGCCTGTAAAGTGGATCCATCTGCCATCTCTTTCTTGATACGGAAAAAGTAGCAGCCGCTGATCTTTCTTGCGGAAAGCTCCCGCAAGCCCTCGGGAATCGTGATCTGTTTCCAGCGGATGCTGCTCTCCAACAGTTCCAGCGCTATGGCCAGATCCCACAGGAGTGCCTGCTGTCTCTGGGAAGTACGTGAGAACTGATAGCATATATACAGGCAGCCGACAAGGATCAGAGCAATACCGGTGAACTTCATAAGTCCTCTACCAGATAGTTCCATGTACCTCCATCGCGCTCTATGGTGATCGCTTTTTGAAAGATTTTCAGATCCAGAAGCCGGGAAAAAAGCGGTTTTGACCGAAGTTCCTCCCGATCTCTGGCGTGAATGGTGGCCAACAGACACACGCCGCAGTTTGCCGCGGCGACCATAGCCTCCAGGTCCTCTTGTGCTGTGATCTCATCAACAGCGATGACCTGGGGATTGCAGGAGCGCAGGAGCATAGGGATGGCGATTGCCTTGGGACATCCGTCCAGCACGTCTGTGTGGCTGCCCACATCCATCTGTGCCATGCCCTTTTGCATGGCGGCGATCTCCCCTCTCTCGTCTACCACCGCGAGACGCATGGGGGCGGCAGAGTTCGTCCCATCCGACAGCAGACGGATCAGATCCCGCAGCAGTGTTGTCTTTCCCTGGCCTGGCGGAGAGAGTATCAACGTATTGGCCATTTGACCGTCAGCAATGAACTGCCCGATCAGTTTAACACCTATATCGGGGATTTGCCTGCTCAATCGTACAGCCATGGAGGAAATGTTCCGCAGGTTCGTATTCATTCCCCGATCCATAACCACTGTCCCGCAGATCCCGATGCGGAACCCGCCCTCTGCGGATAAATAGCCGTGGCGCAAAGTCTCCGTCACAGCATAGCGGGAATACTCACTGATCTTGTCGCACATCTGCTCCAGATCGCCGCTTGTCACAATGTCTTTTCCGCCGCCGGGCAACTCCATCTCTCCATCTGGAAGCAGTACCGTTACCGGCTGGCCAGCCCGCAGCCGGAACTCCTCCGCTGCCGCTTTTCTGTCATCGCTCAACTGATCCGCCCGACGCTGCCAGCGGAGGGGCAGCAGCTGAGCCGCCTGTGCATAACGGGCACATTCGTCTCTCCTGTCCAAATGTTTCACATCCTTTTTTGTGATGCTCTACTTTATGAGAGGTTGTCCTCCGATATGACAAAAATAAAAACCCTGTACAACTGTACAGGGTTTTTCCTTGCCATCTAAAGGATTTATCAATCTTCTGACTGATACAGAGCGGCGAGCAACCGGGAATAGATCTCCTCCGGGCTCTTTTGGAAACGGTCGGATAGGTTCTGGGCCATCTCTTCCGTGGCCACCATCAGCTGCAGGCGCATCACGGTATCCAGGTCATCGCTGAGAGACAGCTCCACTGTGTAGGTTCCATTGGGTCGCGGCTCCACACGGCTGCGAACCTGTGATTTGCGCAGCAGCTTCTGATTATACGCCGCTACATTCTTATCGGTGCGCACCCGGATGGAATACGGCAAACTGGGCTCACAAATCGCGCTGTTTTTCATGCCCTTGGGAGTGATGCAATAGGTCTGTTGCTCCGTCAGCCGCAGATGCTCGGTGCGGACCAGATCGTTGAGACACTCGGTAAATTCGAAATAATCGATCCCGTCGTCGCACATGGTCAGTTCCTGCATGCCCTCCAGAGGCAGAGGCTCGACCACCCGGGCGGCAATATACAGAATCAGAAATTTGATCTCCAGCTTGTCCCGAATGAAACCGACACCCACATGGATCACCTCCGTTTACTTATAGTTAGTATTTATTATACGGATTTTTTGCACTTTGTACAGAGGGCCGACAAATTTTCTTGTTTACAGAATTGCATTTATCTCTTTCATCTGTTATGATAATATCACCATAAAGAGAATAAATTCTGCGGGAGGTACGGACTATGTGGAAGAGATTCATTTGTGGCCTTTTGACTTTTTTGATGCTGCTGTCCTGCGTGGCCTGCGGCGGAAAACCGGCACCGGAGCCGGAGCCTGAACCGGATCCTGTGGTTGAACCGGACCCGAAGCCGGATCCCGTGGTCGAGCCGGATCCGGAACCCGAACCCGCCATTGTCAACCCACTGACCGGCGAGCCGCTGGACGATCCTAGTCTCGTCAACAGACGTCCCATTGCCGTCATGCTGAACAACCACCGGGAGGCAATGCCTCAGCACGGTGTCTCGCAGGCGGACATGATCTTTGAGTTCAATGTTGAAGGCGGCATCACCCGTATGGTGGGTTTCTTCTTTGACCCCACCAAGGTCGGCGTGATTGGCTCGATCCGCAGTGCCCGGGCCTGCTTCGTAGAGACGGTATTGGGCATGGATGCCATCTATTTCCACTGCGGCGGCAGCACGGAAGCCGACAACATGATGTACAATCTGGATATGGCGCATATCGACGAGAACTACGAGGCCTATTGGCGTGATTACGGCCGGTACGAGACCCGGGCCTGGGAGCACACGCTGATGACCTCCGGCGAGTCCCTCGCCAACTATCTGGATGCCCGCGACTATCGGCGTGATCACTATGACGGGTACTCCTACCCCATTCAGTATGTGGAGGATGCTACGCCACAAAACGGTGAGACCGCCAACGACGTCTATGTGACCTTCTCCAACTACAAGACCGGCGTGTTCAGCTACGACGCCGATACCGGCCTCTATATGATCAGCCAGTACGGCGAGCCCTACATTGACGGCAACACCTATGAGCAGGTGGGCGTACCCAATCTGCTGGTGCTGCGCACCACGGTATATAACAGCGGCGACAGTTCCGGCCATATGGTCATCGATCTTCAGGGCAGCGACAGCGGTATGTACTTCTGCGGCGGCAAGGCAGAGCCTATCACCTGGAGCAAGGAGACCATGTACGATCCTTTCACCTACTATCATGCCGACGGCACACCCCTGGATCTCCAGGTCGGCCATACTTACGTTTGCGTGATCGCCCACGACGCAGGACTGTCCTACGAATAAGCATCTTGCGCCGCACGATAACAACCTGATCATCCGGTTTGAAAAGCGGTTCTGTTTTCCCAACGGAACCGCTTTTTCAAATCAATGTCTTTCCCTGGAGGAACTTTCATGGATCAATTGAACGAGCTGCGCCAGCGCATCGACACGCTGGACCGGGAGATGGCGGATCTGTTTTGCCGCCGAATGGAGGCGTCTGCCCAGGTCGCGGATTATAAGCGGAAGGCAGGCCTGCCTGTTCTTGATCGAAAGCGGGAGGCGGAGATCTTGTCCCGGAATGGCAGCGCTCTGCCAAAGCAGGAGCTCCTTCCCTTCTATACTGCTTTTCAGCGGCGGGTGATGGAGATCTCCCGGCAGTATCAGACGTCTCTTATTGGCGGCTCGAGTGCGGCGTGTTTGCCGGATCTTGGCTACGAAACCATACTGTCACGCGGTGCCTTGACCCGCATATCCGACTATTTTGACCTGAACAGGAACGTCATGATCATCACCGATAGCGGCGTTCCCACCATTTATGGCCGGAAGATCGCCGAGCAGTGCCGGCACGTATCCGTTTTCACTCTGCCGTGCGGAGAGGCCAGCAAGTCCATTTCGTGCCTGCGGCAGCTTCTTGAGGAGATGCTTCGTTTTGGCCTGACGAGGCAGGACTGTGTGGTTGCTGTTGGCGGCGGTATGGTGGGTGATCTGACCGGATTGGCCGCTGCCCTCTACATGCGTGGCATTGATTTTTACAATGTACCCACCACACTGCTGGCCCAGGTGGATTCCGCCATCGGCGGCAAGACCGCTGTGAATCTGGACGGCGTCAAAAACGCGGCAGGCGCTTTTTACCGACCCAAAGCGGTTCTGATTGACCCAGCCCTGCTGAAGACACTGTATCCCAGACAGCTTTCCGCCGGCATGGCAGAGGTCGTCAAAATGGCACTGATCTGTGACGCGGAGTTGTTCTCCCTGATTGAAACCAATGCTATCTCCCGGCTGGATGAATTGATCGGCCGGTCACTTCAGATCAAAGCCAAGATCGTGGCTGCCGATGAAACAGAACATGGTCTTCGCCGGGTGCTGAACTTTGGACACACCATTGGCCACGCTATTGAGGCCACTCATCCGGAGCTGCTTCACGGAGAATGTGTGGCTCTGGGGATGCTTCCCATGTGCAGCCCATCAGTCAGAGATCGCCTGAAACCTGTTTTGCAAAAACTGGAACTGCCCACCTCCTGTGTGCTGGATCGTCCGGCGATCTATGGCGTATTGAGTCACGACAAAAAATCGACCGCAAACGGCATCACGGTGACGGAGGTGGTGGAAGTAGGCCACTATAACATGCGGCAGGTCTCCCCGGAAGAACTGATGGCTCGTCTGGATATCATTGAGGAAGGTGCGTTTGAAAGATGAAGAACAGCTTCGGAAACACTCTTATTCTGACGCTATTCGGCGAGAGTCACGGTCCCGCCGTGGGTGCCGTTCTGGACGGCCTGGCGCCTGGCATTCCGGTTGACGAGAGCTTTCTGGCATCACAGCTGAAACTGCGGCGGCCATACGGCACCATCGGCTCCCCACGTCGTGAGACAGATCACTTTTCCATAGTCAGCGGCGTTTTCCGGGGGAAAACCACGGGAACACCCCTCTGCATCCTGATTCCCAATGAGGACGTGCGCAGCGACGACTATGAGTCCGTCAAGGAGCTTCCACGACCTGGGCACGCCGACTATACGGGTCGGTGTAAATACCACGGATTTGAGGATCACCGTGGCGGCGGCCATTTCAGCGGGCGGCTCACAGCCCCCCTCGTGGCTGCCGGTGCCATCGCCATCGCGGCCCTCCGGGACAAAGGAATCCGCATAGGCACCCATGTCCTCCGTTGCGGCGGCGTGCCCGACCGCTTCTTTCACGACCTTCCGACGGATATCAGTAATCTGAACAAGGCTGTATTCCCCGTTTTGGATGCCGCCGCTGCCGAAGCCATGAGGCAGCGCATCGAACGGGCCGCCGCTGCAGATGACAGCGTTGGCGGCGTGCTGGAGACGGCGGTGATCGGCATGCCCGCCGGTGTGGGCGAGCCTTGGTTTGACTCCGTAGAGGGTCTCCTCTCCCATGCACTGTTCAGCATCCCCGCCATCAAAGGCGTCCAGTTCGGCGATGGCTTTGATATGGCGGACGAGCCGGGCAGCCGGTTTAATGACGAATTCGCTGTGGAAAACGGTCGTGTAATCACGAAGACAAATCACAACGGCGGTATCAATGGCGGCATTACAAACGGTATGACCCTTCAATTCCGCTGTATGGTGAAGCCGACGCCGTCCATCCGGCACCCTCAGCAGACGGTGGATCTCTCAACGATGAAAAACTCCACCCTGCAGACCGACGGGCGACACGATCCCGCCATTATCCATCGTGCCCGCGTGGTGGTGGACAGTGTAACGGCTCTGGTGCTGTACGACCTGCTGGCAGGGCGCTTCGGCACCGACTACCTGGGGTGCTGCCAATGAAGTACGGTTGTATCGGCGCCAGCCTCGCCCACAGCTTTTCCCCGGAGATCCATGCCATGATCGGCCGATATGACTATGGTCTTCAGGAGCTTCGTGAGTCGGAGCTTGCCGCTTTTCTGGCAGCGAGAGATTTTCAGGGAATCAACGTGACCATCCCCTATAAGCAGGCGGTCATTCCCTATCTGGACCACCTTAGTGAGACGGCCGCGGCCATCGGCGCGGTCAACACTGTCGTCAACCGAGGCGGTGAGTTGTGGGGGTATAATACGGATTATGCCGGACTCTGCGCTCTGATCCGCCATATTGGCCTGGATCTCACGGGAAAAAAGGTCCTGATCCTGGGTACCGGTGGAACCAGCCGCACCGCTGCGGCAGCGGCAAAAGCCCTGGGGGCCCGGGAGATCCTCCCGGTAAGCCGCACCGCAAAAGACGGCGCCGTACTTTATGAAACCGCTATCCGGCTCCACAGCGACGCGGACGTGATCATCAATACCACCCCCTGCGGCATGTATCCTCATACTGAGGACTGTCCCATCGATCCGTCCCGGTTTGATCGGCTGTCCGGCGTGGTGGACGTCATTTTTAATCCGCTCTCCTCCCGTCTAGTGCTGTCAGCCCAAAAGCCGGGAATCCCCGCATCCGGCGGGCTCTATATGCTGGTGGCCCAGGCAGTGGCAGCGGCAGAGCTCTTTACCGGTACTCTCTGCGAGGACGAAACGGCAGAGCTGATTTACGGCCGTCTGCTTCGACAGAAGCGGAACCTTGTTCTGATCGGCATGCCCGGCAGCGGTAAGACTTCTGTGGGACGGAAAGCCGCCGAGATCCTGGGCCGTCCCTTTTTGGATCTGGACGAGGTCATTACTTCCAGAGCCGGCAGGCCGATTTCCGCCATCTTTTCTCAGGACGGCGAGGCGGCATTTCGTCGCATGGAGAGTGCTGTTGTGGAGGAGCTTGCAGCGCACAGCGGCCTTGTCATCGCCACTGGAGGAGGCTGCGTTCTGCGCAGCGACAACGTGGAAAACCTGCGGATGAACGGCAGGCTGGTCTATTTGGATCGCCCTTTGCACGATCTTCTTCCCACCGCAGACCGTCCGCTGGCCGATTCAGCGGAAAAAATAGGGCGGCTCTATCAAAGCAGAAACGAGATCTACCGCGCAGCGGCAGACGTAACTCTACCCGTATGCGGTGATGTCTATGAAACCGCTGCTGCTGCTGTCAAAGCCTTTTGCGAGGAGTGATTCCTATGAGAATACTTGTGATCAATGGTCCCAATATCAATATGCTGGGCATTCGGGAGCCGGAAATCTACGGAACGCAGACCTATGATGATCTGTGCCGCATTGTAAAGGCACACGCAGCCAGACGCGGTATCGAAGCAGAACTGTATCAATCCAACCATGAGGGCAACCTGGTGGATAAGATCCAGGCCGCTTACGGCAAAATGGATGGTATTGTTCTCAATCCCGCCGCCTATACACACACCAGCATCGCTATCCTGGATGCGGTCAAGGCGGTTGGCATACCCACGGTGGAGGTACACCTGTCTGATCTATCGGGCAGGGAGAGCTTCCGCCAAATCAGCTATGTCCGTGCCGCCTGCATCAAGACCATTACCGGCCACGGGATCGGCGGATATCTGGAAGCCATCGACTATTTGATGGACGAGGTGCTGTGATATGCGCGTAACCATTTCCCCTTCCATCGCCCGCGGCTCCATCATGGCACCACCCTCAAAGAGCTATGGTCATCGGGGGCTGATTTGTGCCGCATTGGCTGACGGAGTCAGTACTCTACATGGTATCGCATCTTCGCAGGATCTGCTGGCCACGATGGATTGTCTGCGCGCTCTGGGCACAGGCATTGAGGATCAAAATGGTACGGTAAGAGTTACCGGATTTGACCAGAACAACATGGCACACAGCGTTATTCTGCCCTGCCGTGCCAGCGGGAGTACTCTTCGGTTTCTGATTCCAGTGGCCCTTTTATACGACAAGCCTATATCCTTTACAGGCGTTGAGCGGCTTATGGATCGGCCTCTTTCCGTCTACGAAACCATATGCAATACCCAGAGTCTCCTGTTTAAACTGCGCTCTGAAAGGCTGGATGTCCGCGGTCCCCTGTCTCCCGGCCTTTTTGAGCTTCCAGGCAATATCAGCAGCCAGTTTATCAGCGGCCTGCTCTTTGCTCTGCCACTACTGAAGGGCGACAGTTTGATTCAAATCAGTACGCCCATCGAGAGCCGCCCCTACATTGAAATGACGCTTGCGGTCCTGCATGACTTTGGCATAAAGGCTGCATTTGAGGGCGGTTCCATTTCGGTTCCCGGCAATCAGCGGTATATGCCCCAGGAGTTTGACGTGGAGGGTGACTGGTCAAACGCCGCCTTTTTCCTGGCCCTGAATGCGCTGGACGGCTGCGTGAAGGTACACGGTCTGACACTTGACAGTCTGCAGGGGGACCGGGTCTGTCTACAGCATTTTTCCGCTCTGCAGGATAGCTGCCCCACCATTGACCTGTCTAATTGCCCTGACCTGGGACCTATCTCCATGGCGTTGGCAGCCCTCCTTCACGGTGCTGTTTTCACCGGTATCCGCCGTCTTCGTCTGAAGGAGAGTGACCGCTGCGCCGCCATGGTTGAGGAACTGGCCAGGTTCGGTGTCAAATGTGAGATTTATGAGAACAAGATGACCATCCACCCCGCCGCACTCAAACGGCCTTTGCAACCCCTGTGGAGTCACGGTGACCACCGCATAGCCATGGCGCTTTCCATTCTGGCAACCCGGGTGGGTGCTGATTTGGATGACGCCGAGGCGGTGGCAAAGAGCATACCTGACTTTTTCGAACAGCTGAAAATGCTGGGAATAGAGGTACAAGAATCATGATGAATATGGATTTTGACAGGAAGTTGACCATCCCCATGGAGGCCAAAGCCATATATCCACTCTCCCCTGCCCTGGCTCGGATCGTGGATAACCGCACAGCGGAGCTTCGCCGCATCTTTACGGGACAATCGGATCAATTCCTGCTGATTATCGGCCCCTGCTCAGCGGATAATGAGGACAGCGTGTTGGAGTATATCAGCCGGCTCCGTGCGGTACAGGAGCAGGTGGCGGATCGGATTTTCATTGTGCCCCGGCTGTACACCAATAAACCCCGCACTGCCGGAGACGGATATATGGGGCTGCTCCACCAGCCGGATCCGGAGGAAAAGCCGGATCTGTTCAACGGTATCGTATACACCCGGGAATTTCACATGCGGGCACTGGCGGAAACCGGTTTCTCCTGCGCCGATGAGATGCTCTATCCAGAGAATCTAAAATATCTGGATGACCTGCTGGCCTATGTGACCGTAGGCGCACGGTCTGTGGAGGATCAGCAGCACCGGCTCACCGCCAGCGGGCTGGATATTCCGGTAGGCATGAAGAATCCAACAGGCGGCAACCCGGAGGTCATGCTGAACGCCATCGCGGCAGCCCAACACGAGCACACCTTCATCTACCGTGGCTGGCAGGCCCATTCCCATGGAAATCCCTATGCACACGCCATTTTGCGGGGCTATGTGGACCGTTACGGGCAGAGCTATCCCAACTACCACTATGAGGACCTGCTGCGACTCAGCGAGGCGTATGCCGCCCATATACTGCAAAACCCGGCGGTGATTGTTGACACCAACCATGGCTCGATTGCTCCAGATTGATGTCAGATTTTAGCGTTCGTTCGCGGGAATTTATCAAAGCGTATTTTTGCCTTAAAACACACC
>CACZNU010000182.1 GCA_902782615.1 Oscillospiraceae bacterium
ACGCCATCATCAACCTGATGGGCTCCGCCGGCGGCATCCTGGTGCTGGCGCTGGGCATGGTGTTCGCCACCTCGGCGGTGCGCAACTCTCTCATGAGCTACACCGGCTACTTCGCCGTCATCGCGGCCATCATGCTCTCGGCCCTGGTGATCTTTATGCTCACCGTCCGGGAGGTGGAGTGGGCTGAGGAGATGCAGCGCGACAGCGTGGCCTATGGCATCCAGGAGGAAGAGGAGACCGTGTCCGACGAGAAGCGGAAGCTGTCCCCGGCGGAGATGCGCTCTCTGATTTTCATCATGCTCTCCATCGTGCTGTGGTTCTTCGGCTACAACGCCGTCACCAGCAAATACTCCGTCTACGCCTCCAACATCCTCCACAAGGACTATAACCTGACCCTCATCATCGCCCAGGCGGCGGCCATTGTGGCCTATCTTCCGGTGGGCATCATCGCCAGCAAGGTGGGCCGGAAAAAGACCATCATGGCCGGTGTGGTGATGCTCACGGTGGCTTTCGGCGTGGCGGGCTTCCTCCACGCGGAGAGCCCCACCATGCTGATGAACGCCATGTTTGCCCTGGCGGGCATTGCCTGGGCCACCATCAACGTCAACTCCTTCCCCATGGTGGTGGAGCTGGCCAGCGGCGGCGACGTGGGCAAGTACACCGGGTTCTACTACACCGCCTCCATGGCCGCCCAGGTGGCCACCCCCATGCTGTCCGGCCTGCTGATGGACAAGCTGGGCATGAGGATCCTGTTCCCCTATGCCACCATCTTTGTGGCGCTGGCCTTTGTGACCATGTATTTCGTCAAGCACGGAGACAGCAAGCCCCAGGCCAAGAAGGGGCTGGAGGCGCTGGAGGATCTGGACGCGGACTGAGGAGAGAACCATGCTGTGGACCGTGCTGATACTACTGATTCTGATTATTCTGGGTGAGCTGTACACCCTGGCCCTGCGGTGCCGCCGGGGCCATCCCCACTGGAAATTCCTGCGGCTTTGGCGCTATGCCCACCGGGGCTATCACGACAAGCCCGCCATTCCGGAGAACTCCATGGCGGCCTTCCGCCGGGCGGTGGAGCATCGCTTCGGCGCGGAGCTGGACGTGCATCTGATGAAGGACGGCAAGCTGGCCGTCATCCATGACAGCAGCCTCAAGCGTACCGCCGGCGTGGACGTGGCGGTGGAGGACCTGACGGCGGAGGAGCTGAAGCAGTACCGCCTGGAGGGCACCGACGAGCAGATCCCCCTGCTGGAGCAGGTGCTGGAGCTGTTTGAGGACCAGACGCCCCTGGTGGTGGAGCTGAAAAGCGAACGGGGCAATTACAACGAGCTGGCCGCCGCCACGGTGGCCATGCTGGACAAGTACCGGGTCCGTTACTGTATTGAGTCCTTCGATCCCCGGTGCCTGGTGTGGCTGCGGAAGAACCGGCCGGAGATCGTCCGGGGCCAGCTCAGCGAGCAGTTCCTGCGCCATAAGGAAGACGGATCCGGCCTGAGCAGGGCTGTCCGATTCATTCTCGGCAATCTGCTGATGAATTTCAAGACGGTGCCGGATTTCATCGCCTACCGGTTTTCCGATCGGGATTGCCTGAGTCTGCGCTGGTGCCGGAAGTTTTACAAGGTACAGGAGGTCAACTGGACCATCCGATCCCGGGAGGAGATGACCGTGGCGGAGAAGGCCGGGAACCTGGTCATCTTCGAGAAATTCGATCCAAGGGGAGAGAAACAATGAGAGTGATTACTGGGTCTGCCAGAGGCAGACGGCTGAAGGAACTGGAGGGCATGGAGACCCGTCCCACCACCGACAAGGTGAAGGAGAGCCTGTTTTCCATCATCCAGTTCGATATCGAGGGCCGGCGTGTGCTGGACCTGTTCGCCGGCACGGGTCAGCTGGGCATCGAGGCGCTCAGCCGCGGCGCGGCGGAGTGCGTGTTCGTGGACCAGCGCAGCGACGCCGTGGAGCTGATCCGGGAGAACGTGAAGATCTGCGGTCTGGAGAGTGGGGCCCGGGTCCGGAAGGGCGACGCCCTGGCCTACCTGCGCAGCGGCGAGAAATTCGACCTGATCTTCCTGGATCCGCCCTATGCCTTGGACCTGCTGGATCAGGCGCTGGAACAGATTACAAGGTTTGACATTTGCCGCGGGCATGGTATAATTGTAGCGGAAAGTGCGGCGGATCATATCCTCCCGACGGTGCAGGAGCCCTATTCCCTGTACCGGGAGTACCGCTATGGCAAGATCAAGCTGACGGTGTTTCATCGCAGCGGAAACGAGGACGATGAATGAGTACTGCAATCTATCCCGGCAGCTTTGACCCCATCACCCTGGGCCATCTGGACATCATCCGGCGGGCGTCCGCCTGCTTTGACAAGCTGTATGTCTGCGTGATGGTGAACTGCGAAAAGCAGCACCCTATGTTTACAGCGGAGGAGCGTGTGGAGCTGATCCGCGCCAGCGTGGCCGGCATGGACAACGTGGAAGTGGAATCCTGCAGCGGCCTGCTGGCGGATTACGCCGTGGGCAAGGGCGCCTGCGTGCTGGTCAAGGGCGTGCGCAACGCCACCGACTTCGACCAGGAGTACCAGATGGCGTCCATCAACCGGGGCATCCACCCCCAGCTGGAGACGGTGTTCCTGCCCTCCAGCGCCCCCTATCAGCACTTCAGCAGCACCATGGTCCGCGAGATGATCCGCTATGGTCAGCCCATGGAGAAATACGTGCCCGCACCGGTGGCGGAGGAATTGAAACGAAAGGAAAGGTCTTAATGATGGAAGAGAAAGACGTACAGCGCTTGCTGGATATGCTTTACGGCATGGTCGACGAGGCGAAGAGCGCCGCTTTCAGCTCCGATAAATGTGTCATCAACCGGGACGAGGTCCTGGACCTGCTGGACGAGATCCGGGGCAAGATGCCGCTGGAGATGAAGAAGGCCCAGGAGCTGATCCGCGCCCGGGACGAGTACGTAGCCGCCGCCAAGCAGGAGGTGGAGAAGATGCTGCGTCAGGCCCAGCTGGACGCCAAGACCATCGTCTCCGAGAGCGAGATCCTGCAGCAGGCCCGCCAGAAGGGCAACGAGATCATCCGCCGGGCGGAGGAGCGCAGCAAGGAGCTCTATCACGCCGCCAACACCTATACCGAGGATGCCCTGCGCCGCACCGAGGAGGCCATCGGGATGGCCCTCAGCGAGGTCCAGGAGTCCCGTACCCGCTTCCGTGCCGCCTCCGCCGAGAAGATGCAGGAGCAGCGGGAGAAGCTGAACAAGACCGGCGAGAGCGAAAAAGAAGCCGAGTAAAAAACACTGAAATTTTCACCTTATTTTTGTAAAGAATCACAAAAATAAGGCGAAGCCGCCGCCCTGAAATCGGGGCGGGGAATATATTGTGGTTGTGCCAGAGCAGCGAACACCAGATATTGTGTTCGCTGCTCTTTTTATGTCAAGATATGGAACAAACGTTTTAAAACCAGATAAAAAAGGGGACGAAAAAACGGTAAAACTGCCAAAAAAAAGTGCTTTTCGCCTGAAAAAAATCCTTGCAATTGGCGGGGAAATTATATATACTCAAGATACCGAGTGGGGAATTGTGGGGGTAGTGCCCCTATTTGTGGGGAATCATCCCACAAGTTTCCCGAAATCCGATCCACGCAGCAGAGGAGGTGACAGGCGTGACCGGGCAGTATACACACAATATCGACGCCAAGGGCCGCCTGTTTATCCCGGCCAAGTTGCGGGAGGAGCTGGGCCAGACCTTTCACGTAACGGTGGGGCAGGACCACTGCCTGGCCGTCTTCTCGGATGAGAGCTGGAACGCCAAGCTGGAGCAGCTCAAGGCCATGTCCTACAGCGAGATCAAGAAGCTGCGTACGGTGTTTGCCAACGCGGCAGACTGCGAGCCGGACGGACAGGGCCGCATCCTGATCCCCGCCAAACTGCGGCAGTATGCGGGATTGGAAAAAGAGGTCATCATCAACGGCAGCTTTGACCGGGTGGAGATCTGGAACGCCCAGCGCTGGACCGAGATGGAGAACGAGGCCTTCTCCAGCGGCGCCTTGGAGGCCGCCATGGAAGCCATGGGCCTGTAAGCGATGGACAGAGAAGGATTCCGGCCCAATGGGGCAGAGGATATGGCTTACGGCCACAAGCCGGTGCTGCTGGATGAGTGTCTGACGGCACTGAATATCCGGCCTGACGGCGTCTATCTGGACGGCACTTTGGGCCGGGCCGGTCACTCGCTGGAGATCGTCCGGCGGCTGACCACGGGACGACTGATCGCTGTGGATCGGGATGAGACGGCCATCGCCGCCGCTCGGGAGCGGCTGGCGGACTACATGGACCGGGTCACACTGGTGCACAGAAACTTTGACCAGCTGGAGGAGATCCTGGAAGAGCAGGGGCTGAACGGCGTAGACGGTATGCTGTTCGACTTGGGGGTCTCCTCCCCTCAGCTGGACGACGCGGAGCGGGGCTTTTCCTATATGCACGACGCGCCGCTGGATATGCGAATGGACCGCACCGCGCCGCTGACTGCCCGGGAGGTGGTCAACACCTGGCCCTACGAGGAGCTGCGACGGATCCTGTTTGACTATGGGGAGGAGCGCTACGCCCCGGCTATCGCCTCGGCCATCTGCCGGCGGCGGGAGGAGAGACCCATTGAGACCACGCTGGAGCTGGCGGAGCTGATCCGCCAGGCCATGCCGGCCAAGGCGCTGCGGGAGAAGCAGCACCCGGCCAAACGGAGTTTTCAGGCCATCCGCATCGCCGTCAACGGCGAACTGGACGCCCTGCCGCCCATGCTGCGTGCGGCGGCTGACGGGTTGAACCCCGGCGGACGGCTGGCGGTGATCTCCTTCCACTCTCTGGAGGACCGGATCATCAAGAAGACCATGCAGGAATTGGCCACCGGCTGCACCTGTCCCCCGGAGTTTCCGGTGTGCGTGTGCGGCAAGAAGCCCAAAATGAAACTCATTACCCGCAAGCCGGTGGTATCCGGCCCGGCGGAATTGACCTATAATCCCCGCGCCCGCAGCGCCAAACTGCGTGTGGCGGAGAAACTGTAAAGGAAGGAGTGCCTGACCATGGCAGATCAGCGCAGAAGACCCGGCACAATGACATATGGCAACCTGGCGTATGATCTGGATAATCTGGTCCGCCAGCGGAATCTGGAAGAGGCCGGCAAGGTTCGGGAGCAGGAACGCCAGGCACAGCAGGCTCAGCCGCAGCAGCGCCGTCAGGAGGCGGTGCAGCCCCGGACGAAGGCATCCCCCATCCTGGTGGGCGGTATCGTGGTGTTGGCAGCCATGGTGATGCTGCTGATCATGGGCTACGTGCAGCTGACTACCATCTCCGGCAACGTGGCGGAAATGAAGAACGAGCTGGCGGCGCTGGACGACCAGCATGTGTCGCTGCTGACCAAATATGAGCAGACCTTCGACCTGGCTACGGTGAAGGAGGCCGCCGAGGCTGCCGGCATGAGCAAGCCCACCGGCGCCCAGATCGAATACGTGGATCTGTCCGGCTCCGACACGGCGGTGGTCTATCAGGCCGGCGCCGGCGGTGTGCTCAGCGATCTGGCCGAACGGGTGGAACAGGGCTTTGCCGCCCTGGTGGAATATTTCCGCTGACACCCGTCATATAGGTACAAAGAGCCTGCAACAGAGGAAATGACGAAAGGAGTAAGAAGGGGACTTCTTGCTCCTTCGTTTGGTATAAAGACGTGGGCCGCGGGACAACGCGGAGCGCGGAAAGGAGTACAAGGTGGCAACCTCGGGCAATCGAAAAAGTGAAAAAGTACGCCGGGCAAACCGGGTGATCCAGCAGAGGACCTTCATCCTGATGTTGATTTTGGGCATCGGTATGTTTCTGCTGCTGTTCGGCAAGCTCTATCAGCTGCAGGTGAACCGGCACGAGGAGCTGCAGAAGCTGGCCGTGGGTCAGCAGACCCGCAGCGAGGTGGTGTCCGCCTCCCGCGGTACCATTTATGACCGCAACGGCAATATCCTGGCTATCTCTGCCACGGCGGAGACGGTCTTTCTGTCCCCGCTGGAGATTAACGAGGCCCTGGAGGACAGCGAAAAGGCGGAAGATCCGGCTGACAAGGTGACCTGGACCAAGGACTCCCTGGCAGCCGCACTGGCCCAGATCCTGGAGGTCAACGAGGAAAACGTCCGCAAGCGCATGGACCGGGTGGAGTCCCAGTACGAGGTCATCAAGCTGCGGGCTGATGAGGACGTGGCCAACAAGGTCCGGGAATATATCAACGAGAACCGTGTGCGCGGCGTCTATCTGGTGACGGACACCAAGCGCTATTACCCCTACAGCACGCTGGCCTCCCATGTGATCGGCTTCGTGGGCGACGACAACACGGGCCTGTACGGCCTGGAGGCCCACTACGAGAGCGAATTGGAGGGCCAGACCGGCTTGGTCATCACCGCCAAGGACAACGCCGGCAACGATATGCTCTATGAGTTCGAGCAGTATTTCGACCCCAAGAACGGCCTGAGTCCGGTGACCACCATCGACGCCACCATCCAGTACTACCTGCAGAACGCGGTGGAGGACATCGTCCACAAGTACCAGTCGCCCCTGGGCGGCCAGGGCATCGTCCTCAACGCCAAGACCGGCGCCGTACTGGCCATGGCCTCCTATCCCAACTACGATCTCAACGACTTCGGCGCCATTCAGGACGCCGACATGAAGAAGGCCATTGCGGAGAAGAAGGCCACCCTGGGTGAGATGCAGATGCGCCAGTGGTGGAACAAGTCCGTCAACGAGACCTATGAGCCCGGTTCCACCTTCAAACCGCTGACGCTGGCCGCCGCCCTGGAGGAGGGCGTCATCGATATGAACACCACCTACACCTGCACCGGTGCCATCCACGTGGCGGACGCCACCATTCACTGTACGGGGACCCACGGTTTCCAGACGCTGAAGGAGACGGCGGCCCATTCCTGCAACCCGGCTTTTATCACCTACGGCCTGCGGCTGGGCCAGGAGAAGTTCTACCAGTACATGAAGTCCTTTGGCCTGATGGACGGCTCCGGCGTGGATCTGGACGGCGAGGGACAGAGCATCTTCATCTCCGAGGACCGTTTTACCGAGCTGGATCTGGCCTGCTATGCCTTCGGTCAGAACTTTAACATCACCCCCATCGCCCTCATCGCCGCCCAGGCGGCCTGCGTCAACGGCGGTTATCTCTACCGGCCCTACATCGTGGATCAGCTGCTGGACGACGAGGGAAATGTGGTCTGGCAGCACGACAACACGCCGGTGCGCCAGGTGGTCAGCGAGGAGACCAGCGCCAATGTCCGGGAGTGCCTGGAATACGTGGTGGCGGAGGGCACCGGCCGCAACGGCCAGGTGGCGGGCTACCGCATCGGCGGCAAGACCGGCACGGCCGATAAGGGCCAGACCGGCGAGCTGATCGTATCCTTCATGTGCTTCGCTCCGGCGGACGATCCCCAGGTCATCATGCTGATCACCCTGGATACCCCCCGGCAGGACATCGGTACCTATCCCTCCGGCGGCAACATGGTGGCCCCGGCCTGCAGCCAGGTCATGTCGGAGATCCTGCCCTATCTGGGCATCGAGCCCTCCTACTCCGCCGAGGAGCTGCTGGGCGCCGACACCACCGTACCCAACGTGGTGGGGCTGAGCATTGAGGAAGCCAAGGAGAAGCTGAGTGAAAAGGGCCGCAATCTCAACTGCCGCGTGGTGGGCGAGGGCGGTACCGTCACCGATCAGACGCCTGTGGGCGGCGCCATCATTCCCGGCAAGTCCGTGGTGGTGCTGTATGCCGGCGAGGCCAAGCCGGAGGGACTGTGCACCGTGCCCAATCTGGTGGGCCGCACCCCCTCGGAGGCCAACATGGTCGCCACCAACGCCGGACTGCTGATCCGCTTCACCGGCACCACCGACAGTGAGAGCAGCAGTGTCCGCGTCATCACCCAGTCGGAGACGGACGGAGCCAAGCTGCCGGCCGGCACCGTCATCACCGTGCAGCTGGGCGACAGCTCGTCGCGGGATTGATGCCGGGTCATAGCGGCGTCACGGGCGGACATATACTGTGACGTGACACATAGGAGCGGCCCGCCGGTTCAGGTGTGCCGGAAGTGTGAAAACCATCCGGCAGAGAGGTGCTCCTGTGATGAAATTGAACCAACTGCTCCGCGGGCTGGAGATATCCCTCCTCCGGGTCGATCCGGCCGCAGAGATCACCGGCGTCAGCTATGATTCCCGCACCACGACCCCGGGAGAGGTGTTTGTGGCCATCTCCGGAACGGAGACGGACGGACACTGCTTCATCTCCCAGGCGATGGAGCGCGGCGCGGTCTGCGCTGTGTGCGAGCATCCGCTGGCCTGCGGCATCCCTCACGTGGTGGTGCCGTCGGCCCGGCAGGCGCTGGCGCTGCTGAGCGCCAACTGGTTCGGCCACCCCGCCCGGGAACTGACTGTGGTGGGCGTTACCGGTACCAACGGCAAGACCACCGTCACCTGGCTCATCAAGAGCATTCTGGAGCAGAGCCCGGGCAATAAGGTGGGCCTGGTGGGTACGATCCGGAATATGATCGGCGGCGAGCCGCTGCCTGCCCACCGGACCACACCGGAGTCCTGGGAGCTGCAGTCTCTGTTGCGCCGTATGGCGGACGCGGGTTGCACCCACGCGGTGATGGAGGTGTCCAGCCACGCTCTGGCCCTGGACCGGGTGTACGGCATCCCCTTTGCCGTGGGTGTGTTTACCAATCTCACCCAGGATCACCTGGATTTCCATAAGACTATGGAGGACTACTGCGATGCCAAGGCCCGCCTGTTTGCTTTCTGCGGCGCGGCGGTATATAATGCAGACGACCCCTGGCATGAGCGGCTGCTGAGGGGCAGTACCTGTGCCCGCCTGTCCTACGGCATCGACCGGGGTGATCTGCGGGCAGAGGGGATCCGGCTCACCGCCGCCGGTGCGGCCTATGAGGCTGTGGTGAACAGGGAGCGTTTCCCGGTAGAGATATCCATCCCCGGCCGGTTCACCGTGTACAATACCCTGGCCGCCGTGGGAGCGTGTATGCTGCTGGGCGTACCGCCGGCGGACAGCGCCAATGCGCTGCGGAAGGCGGGGGAAGTCAAGGGCCGCATGGAGGTGGTCCCCACCCCCGGGCAGGACTATACCGTCCTTATCGACTATGCCCACACGCCGGACGCCCTGGAAAACGTGCTGACGGCGGTGGGGGGATTTGCCAAGGGCCGGGTCGTGGCCGTGTTCGGCTGCGGCGGTGACCGGGACCGCACCAAGCGGCCCAGGATGGGCGCTATCGCCGCCCGGCTGGCGGACTTCTCCGTGGTCACCAGCGACAATCCCCGCACGGAGGACCCGCAGGCCATCATCGCCGACATCCTGACCGGCATGGGCAAGTGCGGCAACTATACCGTGGTGGCGGACCGGGCGGAGGCCATCCGCTATGCCATGGACCACGCACAGCCCGGAGACGTGATCGTGCTGTGCGGCAAAGGACACGAAGAGGATCAGGTCATCGGCCGGGACCGGCGTCATCTGGACGAGCGGGAGATCGTGGCGGATCATCTGAACAAATAACACAGGAAATATCGCCCTGAGGGGCGGGAGGAGAGCATATGATTCGAATTTTACTGGCATTGGTCATCGGCTTGGCGGTGACGGCTGCAGCGGGCAAGCTGCTGATCCCCATTCTGGTCCAGCTGAAGGCGGGACAGAGCATCAAGGAGATCGGCCCTACCTGGCACATGAACAAGCAGGGCACCCCCACCATGGGCGG
Organism: Oscillospiraceae bacterium; assembly: GCA_902782615.1. Lineage (GTDB taxonomy): Bacteria > Bacillota > Clostridia > Oscillospirales > Oscillospiraceae > Vescimonas. Next base: position 9,774 of record CACZNU010000182.1, read on the forward strand.
TCTGATGTTCATCGTGGGTATCGGCGTCGCCATCGTGATCGCCGGCTGGAAGGGCATGATGGAGGGCAATTTCAGCCATCTGTACGTGTACGTTTTCTCTCTGGTGTTTGGCATCATCGGCTATATCGACGACTACCAGAAGGTGAAGTACCACCACAATACCGGCCTGACGGCTCTGCAGAAGTTCCTGCTGCAGCTGGCGGCGGCGGTGGCGTTTCTGTGCCTGATGCGCTATGAGGGCATGCTGAGCCCCAACCTGTATATTCCCTTCTTCAACACCCACATCGTGCTGAACTGGGTGGTGTATCTGATCCTGGCGGCCTTCATCATCGTGGGCACGGTCAACGCCGTCAACATCACCGACGGTGTGGACGGCCTCAGCTCCTCTGTTACCGTGCCGGTGGCGGCGTTCTTCGCCGTAATCGGCTGGAGGTGGGGTACCGAGTATCTGCAGCTGAGCGTGTTTGCCGCGGCTCTGCTGGGCGGTCTGTTCGGCTTCCTGATCTATAACCACTATCCCGCCAAGGTCTTCATGGGCGACACCGGCTCCCTGTTCCTGGGCGGCGCGGTGGCGGCCCTGGCCTTTGCCTATGATATGCCGCTGGTGCTGATCCTGGTGGGCATCGTCTATATCTGCGAGACCCTCAGCGACATCATCCAGGTGGGCTACTTCAAGCTGACCCACGGCAAGCGGATCTTCAAAATGGCGCCGCTGCACCATCACTTTGAGATGTGCGGCTGGAAGGAGACCAAGGTGGTGGGCGTGTTTGCCGCCGTGAGCCTGATCTTCTGCGTGTTGGCCTATCTGGGCGTGATGGACCGCTTTGGCATCTGATTTTGAGACAATAAGAGGAAAGGAGGGAGAGCTGTGACCCGTGAGGAATACCACCGGCAGAAGGAACGCCAGCAAAAGGCAAAGGCTGTGGAGAGAAAAAGCTACGAGGCCTCCAAGGGCAAAATGGATATGCCGTTTCTGTTGCTGACGCTGCTTCTGACGGCCATCGGACTGGTGATGGTGTTTTCCGCCAGCTTTCCCTCGGCCTACTATGAGTCCGGCGACCCGGCCTATTACTTCAAGCGCCAGGCTGTTTTCGCCGTGCTGGGCGTCATTGCCATGTTCGCCGTGGGCAGGATCAACTATCAGCGCTGGCGGGGCGCGGCCAGGATTCTGCTGGTCTTTTCCATGTTTCTGCTGATCCTGGTCATCATCCCCCATGTGGGCATCACGGTGAATAACGCCACCCGCTGGCTGGGTATTCCCGGCAAGTTCACCTTCCAACCCTCGGAGATCGCCAAGCTGGGCGTCATCGTCTACTTTGCCGACAGCATCTCCAAGAAGAAGGACAAGATGCTCACCTGGCGCTACGGCATCTGGCCCTATGTGGTGATCCTGGGGGTCATCGCGGGTCTCATGATGCTGGAGCCCCATCTGTCCGGCACCATCCTGATCCTGGGTACCGGCGTCATCATGATGATCGTGGGCGGTATCCAGGCCTGGTTGGTGGGCCTGGGCGTGGGCGGCGTGGCTGCCGCGGGCGTGCTGTACGTGAAGCTGGTGGAATCCGGCGTCATCTCCTACGGCAAGAGCCGCATCGAGATGTGGCACAACCCCTGGATCGACGAGCTGGGCGACGGCTACCAGATGGTCCAGAGCCTGATTGCTATCGGCTCCGGCGGACTGTTGGGTGTGGGGCTAGGCAAGAGCCGCCAGAAGTTCCTGTACCTGCCTGAGGAGCACAACGACTGTATTTTCGCCATCGTCTGCGAGGAGCTGGGTCTCATTGGCGCCTGTGTCATCATGCTGATCTTTGCCCTGCTGATCCTGCGTGGCTTCTGGATCGCCCTCCATGCCCGTGACCGGTTCGGCACGCTGCTGGTGGTGGGTATCGTGACCCATATCGCCCTGCAGACCTTCCTAAATATCGCCGTGGTCAGCGGACTGGTCCCGGCCACCGGCATCTCCCTGCCTTTCTTCAGCTACGGCGGCACGGCCCTGGCTCTGCAGCTGCTGGAAACGGGCATTGTGCTGAGCGTATCGCGGCAGATCCCGGCGCCCAAAAACGGATAGGATTTCCCTGCAGCGGGAGGACAAAATATGAACGTAATCTTTACCTGCGGCGGCACGGCGGGCCATGTGAACCCGGCCCTGGCGCTGGCGGGCTATATGAAAAAGCAACTGGGTGACGTGAACGTACTGTTCGTAGGAACCCCCGGCGGCATGGAGCGCCGACTGGTGGAAAAGAGCGGCTATCCCTTCCGGGGTGTGGAGGTATCCAGCTTCCGCCGATCTCTAAGCCCCGAGGGGATCGCCCACAATCTGAAGACTCTGCGGACGCTGGTGACGTCCCCCGGACAGGCCCGGAAGATCCTGAAAGAGTTTCAACCGGACCTGGTGGTGGGTACCGGCGGCTACGCCAGCTATCCCATGGTGAAGTACGCCGCAAAGGCGGGTATACCTACGGCGGTCCACGAGTCCAACATGGTGCCCGGCCTCACCACCAAAATGTTGGAGGGCTACGCCGACCGGATCATGGTGGGCTTTGAGGAGTGCCGGAACCACTATAAGCACCCGGACAAGATCGTCGTCACCGGCACGCCGGTGCGGGGCGATTTCTTCGATTTGACAAAGGACCAGGCCCGGCAGAAGCTGGGTCTCAACGACGGGAGGCCTCTGGTGGTGTCCTTCTGGGGCAGCCTGGGCGCCAGCGGCATGAACGCGAAGATGCTGGACTTCTTCCGGCGGGAAAAGGAGTCCGGCGAGCCCTTCCACCACGTCCACGCGGTGGGAAAGACCGGCTGGGAGACCATGCAGCGGGAACTGGCAGAGCGGGGACTGGACAAGTGCCCCTCCCTGGACGTGCGGGAATATATCTACGATATGGCGGTCCTCATGCGCGCGGCGGATCTGGTGATCTGCCGGGCCGGCGCCTCCACCGTCAGCGAGATCACGGCGCTGGCTGTGCCTACCATCATCGTACCGTCGCCCTATGTGACCAACAACCACCAGGAGAAGAATGCCCGGATTCTGGAAAAGCACGGCGGCGCCGTGCTGCTGCTGGAGCCGGAGTGTACCGGCGATAAACTGTTTGAAACGGCCAGGGCCATCCTGGCGAGCGACGAGCGCCGTGCCTCCATGAGCCGCGGCATGGCTGAGCTTGGTATCCTGGACGCCACGGAGCGGATCTACCGGACCGTGATGGAGCTGGTGAAGTAACCACGCCGCCGAGACCCTGCATAGAATGGCTTGAAAAAAGTCATGAAAGGCAGGGTGGAGGATGAAAGCCATCGAAATAGAGGGCGGCAGAAGGCTCCGGGGGGAGCTGACGGTACATAGCGCCAAGAACAGCGTGCTGCCCATTTTGGCCGCCACGATTTTGAGCGGTGATACCTGCGTGATCCAGCGTTGTCCCCGGCTGGAGGATGTGGACGTCAGCGGCGAGATCCTGCGGCATCTGGGCTGCAGGGTACAGTGGCAGGACGAGGATCTGGTGGTGGACAGCAGAGGTTTGAGCTGCTGGCACATTCCGGACAATCTGATGCGCCGGATGCGGTCCTCGGTGATCTTTCTGGGCGCGATCCTGGCCCGGTGCGGCGCGGCGAGATTGAGCTATCCCGGCGGCTGCGAGCTGGGACCGCGGCCCATCGATCTGCATCTGGCGGCGCTGCGCCGTCTGGGTGTCCGGGTGGATGAGAGCTGCGGCGTGCTGACGTGCCGGGGGCAGGAGCTGCGCGGCGCGGAGATCGTTTTGAGTCTGCCCAGCGTCGGGGCTACGGAGAATGCCATGCTGGCGGCCTGCGGCGCCCGGGGCACCACGGTCATCACCAACGCGGCCCGGGAGCCGGAGATCGTGGATCTCCAGCGGTTTTTGCGAAAAATGGGCGCCGAGGTCCGGGGTGCCGGTACCTCCACCATCACCGTGGAGGGGGGGCGGAAGCTCCACGGCTGCCGCCACCGGTGCATCGGAGACCGGATCGTGGCATCAACATACCTCTGCGCGGCGGCTGCCGCGGGAGGAGATATCTGCCTGCGAGGGGTGGATTACCGTCATCTGTCCACGGTGATCACGGCGTTGCAGCAGGCCGGCTGCCGCGTCAGCAGCCAGGACCGACGGATCCGGCTGGTCAGCGACGGGAACCTGCGGGGCATCTGCCCGGTGCGGACGTCGCCCTATCCCGGCTTTCCCACCGACGCCCAGGCTGTGCTGATGGCGGCCCTGCTCCGATCCGAGGGGACCACCATGTTTGTGGAGAACGTGTTCCAGAGTCGGTACCGCCACGTATCGGAGCTGGTGCGCATGGGCGCCGATATCCGGCTGGAGGGCCGGGTGGCGGTGGTGTGCGGCGTGCCGAAGCTCAGCGGCGCCGCCGTCCGGTGTACGGATCTGCGAGGCGGCGCGGCGTTGGTAATCGCGGGCCTGCAGGCCCGGGGCACCACGCGGGTGGAGGAGATCCACCACATCAAAAGAGGATACAGCGACCTGACGGGTGATCTGGCCCGGCTGGGCGCCGACATACGGGAAATCGAGATATAGGAGTTTGACATGGCCAGACGCAGAAGAAGCAATCGGAGAAGCAACAGGGGAAGGTTCGCCTTCCTCTATCGACTGCTGACCTTTGTGGTGATCTGTGGCGCCATCGTGGCGGCGCTGGCCCTGTTTTTCAAGGTGGAAACCATTGAGGTGGAGGGCGCGGAGCGCTACACGGCGGCGGAGGTCATCGAGGCCAGCGGCGTGGGGGTGGGAGACAACCTGTTCCTCATGGATAAATATGAGGTGGCGGCCCGGATCCACAGCACCCTGAACTATGTGGAGACGGTGCAGATCAGCCGCAGCCTGCCCAGTACGCTACGCATCACAGTGGCGGAGAGCCGCTCCGTGGTGGCGGTGGAGCAGGAGGATCTGGTCTGGCTGATCTCCGGTACCGGCAAGATCGTGGACACAGTGACCATCGATGCGGGAAAACCCTATGCCCATGTGACGGGTCTGACGCTGCGCGAGCCCAGGCTGGGCAGGACCATCGAGGCCGACGGCGACAATGATCGGGCCTGCCGGACGCTGGTGGATCTGCTGGAGCGCCTGCGGAGCAAGGAGATGCTGGGCGACGTCCAGGAGATCCATCTGGAGGACGCCTCCCATATCACGCTGCGGTATCTGAACCGCTTCAACGTGGTGATCCCCTGGGACGCGGATATGGACTACAAGCTCAATTACCTTCTGGCCGTGGTGGAAAAGCTGGAGAACAACGAGCATGGCACCATCAACATGACCCAGGACCGGAAGGTGAACTTCATTCCGGATTGAGCATCGGAGAACTGAACTTTTTTCCAGAAAAGGCCGCAGGACACTTGACCTGCGGCCTTTTCCGTAATACAATAATGTAAACTACTCTATATTGGGGTTACGAGCAGATAATCTGTCTTTACAATACAACAGATGGCAGGAGGAACCGTCATGAGCTTTGGATTGGAAACTGGCGTGGAGAACGTTGTCGGCATCAAGGTAGTCGGCGTCGGCGGCGCAGGCAATAACGTGGTGAACCGCATGGTGCGCTCCGGCACCAAGGGCGTGGAATTCATCGCGATCAATACGGACAAGCAGGCGCTGAACGCATCCAGCGCTACCTATAAGATCCAGATCGGCGAGAAGCTGACCGCCGGCAAGGGCGCCGGCTCCAATCCCGACGTGGGCCGCAAGGCCGCCGAGGAGAGCCGCAACCAGATCTCCAAGGTCATGGAGAACACCGACATGGTGTTCATCACCGCCGGCATGGGCGGCGGAACCGGTACCGGCGCTGCCCCTGTGGTTGCTGAGATCGCCCGGGAGCAGGGCGTGCTGACCGTGGGCGTGGTCACCAAGCCCTTCGCCTTTGAGGGCCGTCGCCGCATGACCCAGGCCGAGCAGGGCATCGAAGATCTGCGGGGCAAGGTGGACTCCCTGGTCATCATCCCCAACGAGCGGCTGAAATACGCCACCGATGAGAAGATCACCTTCTCCAACGCCTTCGAAATTGCCGATGACGTGCTGCGCCAGGCGGTGCAGTCCATCTCCGATCTGATCCGCGACACCGGCTTTATCAACCTGGACTTTGCCGACGTGACCGCCGTCATGAAGGACGCCGGACTTGCCCATATGGGCGTGGGTCGTGCCGCCGGCAAGAATAAGGCCGAGGAGGCTGCCCGCATGGCCATCTCCAGCCCCCTGCTGGAAACCTCCATCAACGGCGCCAAGGGCGTGCTGATCAACGTTACCGGCTCCATGGATATCGGCCTGGAGGAGGTCGAGCAGGCCGCCACGCTGGTGCAGCAGGCCGTTCATCCCGACGCTCTGACCATCTTCGGCGCCACCTTCGATGAGAAGCTGGACGACGAGATCCGCGTCACCGTCATCGCCACCGGCTTCGAGGATGACAGCAAGGTCGCAGAGGAGAAGAAGGAGGCCGCCGGTGTGCAGCCCCTGCAGCCTCTGAACGAGACTGACGGCGAGAAGGTCGAAGAGAAGCCTGAGGACGAAACCAGCATCGATGATATTCTGGAGATCTTCCGGAAGGGCAATCGTTTTTAAGCGATAAAAAGGCAACATTTGGAAAGCGCCGCGGCAAGATGGCCGCGGCGCTTTTTTGCGGTTTCATGGGAATTCTTCCTGTATTTGTCCGTGATAAACGAGATTTTTCGGCACATAGTAATCCTGTCGTCGGCGATGAAAACAAAACAAGGGGTGATCCAATGCATGAACCGCGAAAACCATCCATTCTGCGGCGGAGCACAGCGCTGTTGCTGGCGATCCTGCTGGGGCTTTCCCTCTGTGGCCGGACAGCATGGGCCCAGGAGGCTGACCGGCAGTTGATCCCCATGGGAAGGGCAGTGGGCATCAAGCTGTTTGCCGATGGCGTGCTGGTAGTGGCCACCTCAAAGTTGAATGAGGGTGAGCGTTCCCCGGCGGAGGACTGCGGCTTAAAGGAAGGAGACCTGATTCTCCGGATCAACGCTGAAGAGATCCAGTCTACGGAGCACCTCCAGTCCATTCTGCAGGAGAGCGGCGAAGAACCCCTTACCCTGACCGTCCGCCGCGGCAGCACCACGTCGGCAGTGGAGACCCGTCCCGTGCTGTGCGGCGACGGTGTGTACCGTCTGGGCGTCTGGATCCGGGACAGCATGGCCGGCATCGGCACGCTGACTTTCTATGACCCGGAAACCGGGCAGTATGGCGCTCTGGGACACGGTATTACCGACGTGGACACCCATGTGCTGATGCCCCTGAGCTCCGGCTCTATTATGGAGACCACCGTCAAGGCGGTGAAAAAGGGCCAGCGGGGGGATCCCGGTGAGCTGAAGGGCGATTTTTCCGTTCAAAAGGACGTGGGTACCGTATCGGCCAACACGGATGCGGGCATCTTCGGCGTGGCAGAAGAGAGTGCCTTCGCCAATGCCGGGGAGGCCATCCCTGTGGCCAAGCCGGATGAGGTGCGGCTGGGACCGGCCACCATATTGTGCACCATCTCCGGCGATGAGACAGAGAGCTATGAGGTGGAGATCGTCCGGCTCTGTCCGGATAAGCGGGATATGCGCAACCTGCTGCTGCGGGTCACCGATCGGCGCCTGCTGGATACCACCGGCGGCATTGTCCAGGGCATGAGCGGCAGCCCCATTATCCAGAGCGGCAAGCTGGTGGGCGCCGTGACCCACGTAATGGTCAACGACCCCACCCAAGGCTATGGCATTTTTCTGGAAAACATGTTGAATATGGTCGGATGACCGGGGGCGGGCAGTCGGAATGAACCGGCTGCCCGTCGCTTTCTTTTGTCGTGACGGCGCGAAAACTGTCGAACGATTGTGCGTCAGATTCGACAAAATATGCGAGAAAACGCTGTCCGATTCTGCTACATTATAGGCAGGTCAAACGACGGCTGCTGATTGCCGCGGAACAGTGGCAGGCGGCCATATTTCAAGGGGAAAGAGGACGCAGAACCATGGAAAACAGGAGCAAGGTGATCCTCGCCGACAGCAGCGAGGAGTTTCGTGTACTGCTGAGGCAGACCATAGAGGAAACAGACGAATTCGAGGTGGCGGGAGATACGGGAGACGGACAGGAGGCATGGCAGATGGTGGCGGAGTACCGGCCGGATCTGCTGATCACAGATCTGGTCCTGCCGGGACTGGACGGGCTGGCGCTGCTGCGTCGGTGCGAGGAGCTGGGGGAGAAGGGACCCCGGATCATCGTGGTATCCGCTTTCTGTGCCGACCGCACCGTGGCCGAAGCGGCGGAGCTGGGCGTGTGGGCGTTTCTGCCCAAACCGATCAGCGAGACATCCCTGCTGGAGCATATGCGTCGGGCCGTCCGGCAGGACGAGCCGCCGGCGGAGCCGTCGCCGGTGCTGGAGGGTCAGGTGACCGCCATCATCCATGAGATCGGCGTCCCTGCCCATATCAAGGGCTATCAGTATCTCCGGGAAGCCATTATGATCGCCGTGGAGGACATGGACGTGATCAACGCCGTCACCAAGGTGCTCTATCCGGAGGTGGCTCGCCGGTTCGACACCACCGCCTCCCGGGTGGAGCGGGCGATCCGCCACGCCATCGAGGTGGCCTGGGACCGCGGCGACCTGGAGACCCTGCAGAAGTACTTCGGCTACACCGTCAACTCCGCCAAGGGCAAGCCCACCAATAGTGAATTCATCGCCATGATCGCAGACCGTCTGAGCCTCCAGATGAAGCAAAAGCGGGCGTGAGGAGCCCCTTGCGGCACAAGGACTGGCGGGAAATTGACAGTTTTTGTCATAGCAATAAACGCTATGAAAGTACGCATGAAAACGGGCCGTCATAGCAATAAACACCTCCGATTGATCGGGTCAGAAGACCCGGCCAAACGGAGGTGCTTTTTATGATGTATACGGATTTTGGATGGCATATCGGGGTGACGATAAACCATTGGTGGCAGGCTCTGCGGCGACTTGACCGATGGTCACTCCCGGCGCTTATCTCTCCCCGGCCCTGGCCGAGAGCCACTCGTCCACGATCTGGTGGTTCAGATGGGCCACCTTGCAGAAGTGGCGATTGGTCTCCAATGGGTCACCGCTGGGGCTTTCGTTGGCGTTGCGGGCCATGCAAACGGAGCAGTACTCGTTGTCCTCGCAGGTGAGACACTCGGGGAAGTCCTTCATCCGCAGGCGGCGCAGATAGAGCACGTTGGGGGAATTGTCCCAGATATCCTGGAGGGATGCGGTCTTGATGTCGCCCAGGTCAAAGCCCTGCCAGCCGGCGCAGGGGCAGAAATGTCCGTCCACCGTCATGGCCATGGAGGAGACGCAGACGCCGCAGAGGGGATCCTCCCGGCGGTCGCGGGTATTCTTCTCCTTGGTGAGCTTCTTTTCCACATGGGAGCGGTATCCCGCGTCCTTTTCCAGCACGCTCTGGATAATGGGCCGCACGTCCTCCAGAGAAAGGCGGTGCTGCAGATTGTCATCGGTGCGGTCATACCGGGCCATCATCACCGTGTCAGTGACGGCGTGGAGCTTGTGGTCGGCAGCCCAGGCCAGCACGCCGTCGGCGTCGTCCTTGTTCTCCTTCATGACGGGGCAGTTGATCTGGACGAAGATGTTGTTCTCAATGAGGCGTTCAATGGCCCGCAGGGTCTTTTCCTGTGAGCCGGGCAGCAGGGTGATGGCGTCATGGACCTGGGGGTTCATGCTGTAGAGGGAAACCGCCACCAGGGAGACGCCTGCCTCCTTCATGGCGGCCAGTTTTTCATCGTCCAGCAGCGTCAGATTGCTCATGATGGAGATGGAGAAGTCATACTGTGCCGCACAGCGCAAAATGTCACAGAAACGGCTGTGGGACAGGGGCTCGCCGCCGGACAGGGTCAGATTCATCAAACCCATATCGTTGGCCTGACGCAGAACGTTCTGGATCATCTCCAGGCTCATCTCCCGGATCTTGTCGGGATGGGGGATATAGCAGTGGACGCAACGCTCGTTGCAGCGGGTAGTGGTCTCAATCTGAAGGGAGACCAGATGGGGGTGCTTCTTGAAATGCTCCGACATCACCTGCTGAGTGCCCTGGCTGGCCCGGGCGATCCGGGCAAACTCCTTGTTCTCCAGACTGACCGGATCCAGCACCCCGTAGACGAAGGGCCGGTCGGCCTCATCCAGCTCCGCCTCTGTCTCGCCCCGGACGATAAAACCGTCCTGCTCCATGATGGCGTAGAAATCCAGAATATCCTGGGCCAGTTCGGCGGGCGCATCAACGAACTGGGCGGCGATCTCATCGGCGATCTCCCCGAAGGGTCGCCCGGTTCGGGTGAGCGCTCCCAGAAACACGGCGCCTACGGCATTTACCACCCGATCCCGGGAGGTTTTCCTGTTGACCAGGTATCCGATCTCCTCGTAGCGGCGGAAGTAGGTATCTCTCTTCAAGCGAAACAGCAAATTTATCACCCTGCCTTTTGTGTTGTATATCGTAAGGCGTCCGGCCATGTGGCGCGGACGCGTGGTTATCGGAACGGCGGGGCTGCCGCCGGGCGGCAGCCCCGTTCTTCTCTTTGCCTTAGCCGTGGGTACACTCGCAGCAGTTGTTGCTGGTGGGCCGATAGCAGGATGCCACATAGGCTCTGGGATCCATCTCCTGGGCGATGATCACGGGCTTCTCGTACGTCATGTGTTGTCACCTCCTCTCCAGGTCTCTCTATCCGGGTCCGGAATGTTGCCGGAGACCGGCTGCGGCCGAAGGGACCGCATATAACAATGGAAATACTTTGATTCAGTATAGCATAAAAGCTTCAGAAACACAACAAGTGTGACAAAAAAACAAGAAGCAAACGGAAAAGCGCAAAGGCGCCCACTCTTGACAGCCGTGGTACAATGATTTGGTAACACAGAGGAAATGAGGAGATTCATATGACATATACCTATATACCCCGAAACGTGTGTTCCCAGCAGATGAAGGTCGAGCTGGACGGCACTATCATCAAGGACGTACAGATTCTGGGCGGCTGCAACGGCAACCTCCAGGGGATCAGCCGCCTGGTAGTGGGCAGGGATGCCAGAGAGGTCATCAAGACGCTGGAGGGCATCCACTGCGGGCCTCGGCCCACGTCCTGCCCCGACCAGCTGTCTATCGCCCTGAAGAAAGCGCTGGAGCAGGCGGGATGAAAAACAAAAAAGAGGGTCTCGCCGACAGGCGGGACCCTCTTTTGATTCAAATCAGGGAGTGTGTACGGTAAACGGTGCCGTCCAGTTCCTTGAAGGTGACGGTCTCCTCCTCCAACAGGAGGTAGCCGCGGTGCGCCGTGCCCTTGGGCAGGGAGGGGGAGCCGGGATTGAGATAGAGAAAGTCGGGATAAACGTCGCAGGCGGCGTGGTGGGTGTGGCCGGCCAGGAGAATGAAGCCCGGCGCCAGCAGGGGCGGCCGTTCCGGTGACCAGACGTCGCCGTGGGTGGCAAAAACGGTGTACCGGCCCAGCTGCAGCAGGAAATACTCCGCCATGATGGGGAACTCCAGCACCATCTGATCCACGGCGGCGTCGCAGTTGCCCCGGACGCACAGGATCTGGTCCCGGCACTCGTTGAGCAGTTCGTAGCACCGCTTGGGGTCATACCCCTCCGGCAGGGGGTTCCGGGGCCCGTGGTACAGCAGGTCCCCCAGGAGAAGAAGCCGGCCCGCTCCTTCCCGGTCACAGGCTGCCAGCACCTGCTGACAAACGGTTGCGCTGCCGTGCAGGTCCGACGCCACCATCCATTTCAGCCTAGTCCACCTCCATGCATTTTTGCTATTTTACCACAGGTTCGGCGGCATTGCCATCTTTTTTTACGGAAACTATATTTTGTGGTGACGATATTTCCACAGCACAACATATTCTGGCACGACAAAAAGCGCGGATTTTGTCGAACGAAAATTGATGGTTATTGGCGAATTTTGCTTGAAATGACAACAAAAATGTGATAATCTCCAAACACCGAAGCGGAAGACGGGCAAAAATGTATGGGGTGGTGAGAGAGATGGCCGGCAGGATTCGGGTGCTGTTGGCGGATGCCAACGAGGGCTACTGCGCCCTGATGAAGAGCGTGGTGGAGAGCACTGGTGAATTTGATCTGATCGCCCACACCGGCAGCGGTGCAGAGGCGCTGGAACTGGCGGGACGGCTGCGGCCCGACGTGGTGATCATGGATGCGGTTCTGCCGGGGTTGGATGGCTTCGACTTGGTGCATGAGCTGCGGGGCATGGTGCCCGGACTGGTAATGGCCACCGGCTTCTGCAGCCAGAGCGTGCTGCTGCGAGCCATTCAGACGGGCATTCACCTGTTTTTGCCTAAGCCCTTTACGGACCAGTTATTGCTGGAGACCCTACGCCGTGCCGGACGGCCGACAGAGGAGCGTCCCGCACCTGCCGGACAGGCGGAGGTGATGGTGTCCCGGGCCCTCCGGGAGGTGGGCATGCCGGCCCACATCAAAGGCTACCCCTATACCCGCCGGGCCATCCTGATGGTGATGGAGGACTCGTCCCTGGCCCATGCGCTGACCAAGGAGCTCTATCCCGCCCTGGCCAGGCAATTTGACACCACGCCGGCCTGCGTGGAGCGCTCTATCCGCAGCGCCGTGGACCAGATGTGGCTGCGAGGCGACGGGGAGGCGCAGCGGGCCTTTTTCGGCGCGGCCCTGGACCCGGAAAAAGGCAGACCCGCCAACGGACAGTTTATCGCCGCCATGGCGGAGAAACTGCGGCTGCAGCTGACCGGCGGTGCGGCATAATGAAAAAAGAGCGGCTCACAGAAGTGAGCCGCTTTTTGCTGCTTATTCCTGCTCCAGCCGTGTCAGCAGAGTCTGGCAGCCCGCCAGGATATCCCGCCAGGCAGACTCGAAGTCCCCGGTGTACCAGGAATCGTCGATGTCGTCTGGGTGATCGGTGAAGTCCGGCATCCGGTGCATCTTCTCCGCCGGACCCCCGCCACAGATCCGGCGCGTGTTCCGAAAATTGTATTCCTCCGTGCCGATGGGCAGATCCCAGCTGTCGCATGCAGAACTCCGCCATGGGGCTGCGGCAGATGGTGCCGTGGCACACGAAAAGTATTTTTATCATCTATCTAAACCTCTTGAAATTACTGATTTTCCTTGATTTTCGGGCATTTTCTCAAATGGCCCGATGCTCGTTCACTTGGCATATCGTAGCATAAATTCGCACATCTTTGCCAGCAAAAGTAGTACAACGAGTAGTAAATTAGGCCTAAAATCGTGTTTTACTACTGGCCCTTTTCTGCGATATATGGCGAAATTCTATGGCAGAGCTTTGCCGCAAATCCTTGCCCTGCAACAAGAGTACGGATTGTACCGGGAATTTTCTGCCGTTTTCATATTTTGCCGTATCGCATACCCGCTGAAATCCCTCTACCGCGAAAAGTAGTAACTACTCAGCATTGGCTACTCGCTGCAATTCCTCCTGCGCATCCTCAAATCCGATGTGCGTATAAGTATTGAGCGTCACGCCAATGTCAGAATGACCCATGATGTATTGAAGCGCCTTGGGGTTCATTCCGCTTTTTGCCATGTTCGAGCAGAACGTATGTCTGCAAACGTGCGGCGTGATCTTCGGCATCTGCACTTTATAG
>CACZNU010000183.1 GCA_902782615.1 Oscillospiraceae bacterium
CAGAAGGAGCTGGTGGAGGGCGAAGAGGCCGATCCCGACTACTTCGGCCGCGACACCGGCGACGCTGCCAAGGACGATCCCCGCAACGGCGACGAGATCGGTGAGAAGGAGCTGCTGGTCGTCAGCTTCGGCACCTCCTTCAACGACAGCCGTTCCACCGACATCAAGGGCATCGAGGACGCTCTGCAGGAAGCCTTCCCCGACTGGTCCGTCCGCCGCGCCTTCACCGCCCAGATCATCATCAACCATGTCCAGGCCCGTGACGGCGAGAAGATCGATAACATGGATCAGGCCCTGGAGCGCGCCGTTGCCAACGGCGTCAAGACCCTGGTGATCCAACCCACCCACTTGATGCACGGCGCCGAGTACGACGAGCTGACCGCGGCTGTGGAGAGCTACAAGGACAAGATCCCCACCATCGTGATCGCCGAGCCTCTGCTGGGCGAAGTGGGCGATGACGCCACCGTTATCAACGCCGACAAGCAGGCCGTTGCCACCTGCGTGGTGAACGAGGCCGTGAAGGAGAGCGGCTTTGCCTCTCTGGATGAGGCCGAGCAGGCCGGTGTGGCCTACGTGTTCATGGGCCACGGCACCGCCCACACCGCCAAGGTCACCTATTCCCAGATGCAGACCCAGATGAACACCCTGGGTTACAAGAACGTCTTCATCGGCACCGTGGAGGGTGAGCCCGAGGAGACCGCCTGTGAGAACGTCATTGAGGCCGTTTCCGCCGCCGGCTACAAGACCGTCGTGCTGCGCCCCCTGATGGTGGTGGCCGGCGATCACGCCAACAACGACATGGCCGATCCCGAGGATCCTGAGTCCTGGGTCAGCATGTTCACCGCCAGCGCCAAGTATGAGAAGATCGACACCCAGATCGCCGGTCTGGGCCGGATCGCCGACGTGCAGGCCCTGTACGTGGCCCACGCCCAGGCTGTCATCGACTCCCTGGAGAAGTAAAGGAGCCTCCCATGCGCAATAGAGTTGTCGCGCTGATCACCCTTCTCCTTTTGTGCTGCGGGCTGTTTGCCGCCTGCGGCAGCAAGAACAACTCAGCCGCCCTTCCCGATGGCGTATATACCGTGGACGTCGCCACCGACAGCTCCATGTTTCACATCAACGAGACCTGCGGCGGCAAAGGGGCGCTGACGGTGGAGAACGGAGAGATGACGCTGCACATCACCCTGGCCTCCAAGAATATTGTCAGCCTGTTCCCGGGCACATCCGAGGACGCCAAGAAGGAGGGCGCCGCCCTTCTCCAGCCCACGCTGGACTCCGTAACGTATTCCGATGGGACCACGGACGAGGTATACGGCTTCGATATCCCCGTTTCCGCCCCGGAAGGGGAGTTCCCCTGCGCCATCATCGGCACCCACGGCAACTGGTACGACCACATGGTCACCATCTCCGACCCGGAGCCGGCGGAGTGACCCCCGGCAGTAACCATAGGATAAAGCGGAGCGGATCTTTTGGATCCGCTCCGCTCTTTTTTTGCTGTTTTTCAGATGTTCCCTCCGCCGTCACTGGCTCTGACGGGTGGTGCGCAGCGTCACGTCGTGATAGCCGCCCTCCACAATGCTGGTGGAGGAGACCACCGTCAGCTTGGCGTTCTTCTGCAGCTCGCCGATGGTCAGCACGCCGCAGTTGCACATGGTGGACTTGACCTTGTAGAGGCTCTTGCGCACGTTCTCCCGCAGGGGGCCGGCGTAGGTGACGTAGGAGTCCACGCCCTCCTCGAAGGACAGGCCCTCCTTGCCGCCCAGGTCATAGCGCTGCCAGTTGCGGGCGCGGTTGCTGCCCTCGCCCCAGTACTCCTTCACCACCGTGCCGTTGATGGTCAGCTTGGGGGTGGGGCTCTCGTCAAACCGGGCGAAGTAGCGGCCCAGCATCAGGAAGTCGGCGCCCATGGCCAGGGCCAACGTCATGTGGTAGTCGTGGACGATGCCGCCGTCGGAGCAGATGGGCACGTAGATGCCGGTCTTCTCGAAGTACTCGTCCCGGGCGGCGGCCACGTCGATGAGGGCGCTGGCCTGACCGCGGCCGATGCCCTTGGTCTCCCGGGTGATGCAGATGGAGCCGCCGCCGATGCCCACCTTCACGAAGTCGGCGCCGGCCTCCGCCAGGAAGAGGAAGCCGTCCCGGTCCACCACGTTGCCGGCGCCCACCTTCACGGTGTCGCCGTAGTTCTGGCGGATCCAGTCGATGGTCTTCTTCTGCCAGCAGGAGTAGCCCTCGGAGGAGTCGATGCACAGCACGTCGGCGCCGGCCTCCACCAGAGCGGGGACCCGCCGGGCGTAGTCCCGGGAGTTGATGCCCGCGCCCACCAGATAGCGCTTCTCCTTGTCCAGCAGCTCCATGGGATTCTCCTTGTGGTTGTCATAGTCCTTGCGGAAGACGAAATAGGCCAGGCGGCCCTCACCGTCCACGATGGGCAGGGTATTGAGCTTGTGGTCCCAGATGATGTCGTTGGCCTCCTTCAGCGTGGTGCCCAGGGGGGCGGTGATCAGCTTCTCCAGGGGGGTCATGAAGGTCTTCACCTGCTCGTCACCGTTCATGCGGCTGACGCGATAGTCACGGCTGGTGACCATGCCCAGCAGCCGGCCGGTGGCGGTGCCGTCGTCGGTGACGGCCATGGTGGAGTGGCCGTTGCGCTGCTTCAGGGTCAGGATATCCGCCAGGGTATTCTCCGGCGTCACGTTGGAGTCGCTGACCACAAAGCCGGACTTGTAGTTCTTGGCCCGGGCCACCATAGCGGCCTCGGACTCGATGCTCTGGGAGCCAAAGATGAAGGACAGGCCGCCCTCCTTGGCCAGGGCCACCGCCATGGTGTCGTTGGACACGGACTGCATGATGGCGGAGGTCATGGGGATGTTCAGGGAGATAGCCGGCTCCTCGCCCCTGCGGAAGCGGACCAGTGGGGTCCTCAGAGACACGTTGTCCGGCACGCACTGCTCGGAGGTGTAGCCGGGCACCAGCAGGTATTCGCTGAAGGTGCGGGAGGGTTCCTTGTAATAATATGCCATCGTCGTCTTCCTTTCTCACTTATTTGAAATACGCCACGGCGGAGGCGAATATCTTCATGTCGCAGTCGCCGGGCACGTTCTTGTACAGGCCCTTCCCCATCCGCTCGGCGTGGCCCATCTTGCCGAAGACGCGGCCGTCCGGAGAGGTGATGCCCTCCACGGCATAGACGGAGCCGTTGGGGTTGAAGTGGACGTCCATGGTGGGCTTGCCCGTCAGATCCACGTACTGGGTGGCGATCTGGCCGTTCTCGGCCAGCCGGCGGATCAGCGCCTCGGAGGCATAGAACCGGCCCTCGCCGTGGGAGATGGGCACGTTGTACACATCGCCCACCCGGGTATTCGCCAGCCAGGGGGACTTGTCGGAGGCCACCCGCACCGGCACGATCCGGGACTGGTGGCGGCCGATGACGTTGTAGGTCAGGGTGGGGCAGCTTTCGTCGGTTTCGATGATCCGGCCGTAGGGCACCAGTCCCAGCTTGATCAGGGCCTGGAAGCCGTTGCAGATGCCGGCCATCAGGCCGTCCCTCTGATCCAGCAGCTCGCCCACGGCCTTCTTCACCGCCGCGCTGCGGAAGAACGCGGTGATGAACTTGCCGGAGCCGTCCGGCTCGTCGCCGCCGGAGAAGCCGCCGGGGATGAAGATCATCTGGGCCCCGTCCACCTGGCGGGCAAAGTAGTCGGTGGCGTCGGCGATGGCGGCGGAGGTCAGGTTGCGGATGATCACCGTCTCCGGCTCCGCGCCGGCGGCGGCAAAGGCCTTGGCGCTGTCATACTCGCAGTTGGTGCCGGGGAACACGGGGATTAGCACCCTGGGCCTGGCACACTTCAGAACGGCCGGGGCGCGATTCCGGGCCACGTAGTCCAGACAGGGGATCTCGGCCTCCGGCATGGGGATGTTGCAGGGGTAGACACTCTCCAGCTTGCCCTCATAGATGGTCAGCAACTCGCTGAGCGGCAGGCTCACATCGCCCCGGCGGATGGTCCTTTCGGCGGTGGTGCGGCCCAGCAGAGTGCCGGCATCCGCCTGCTCCGCCAGCTCCACCACGAAGGCGCCGTAGCGGTAGCCGAAGATCGTCTCGTCGGTGACGGCGGCGTCATAGGTAAATCCGATGCCGTTGCCGAAGCTCATCTTCATCACCGCCTCCGCCACGCCGCCATAGGTGGGGGTGTAAGCCGCCGCCGCTTTACCGCTCTTCAGCAGTTCATGGACGGCGTCGTAGGTCCGCAGCAGGCTGTCGGTAGTGGGCAGGCCGCTCTCGTCGTAGTCCGGGCACAGCAGCACCACGTCGTGGTCCGGCGCCTTGAACTCATTGGATGTAATCTCCGCCAGGGGGGCGGTGGTCACGGCAAAGGACACCAGCGTGGGCGGCACGGTGAGATTTTCAAAGGTGCCGCTCATGGAGTCCTTGCCGCTGATGGCGGCCATGCCCAGTCCCTTCTGGGCCCGGAAGGCGCCCAGAAGGGCAGCCAACGGCTTGCCCCAGCGGAGGCTGTCCTGTCCCAGCTTCTCAAAATACTCCTGGAAGGTCAGGTAGGTGTCCTTCCGGTCCGCGCCGGAGGCGATCAGCTTGGACACGGACTCCACCACGGCCAGGTAAGCGCTGTGGTAAGGGCTCTTCTCCGCGATATAGGGGTTATAGCCCCAGGCCATCACCGAGCAGGTGTCGGTGTCCTTCGTCTCCACGGAGATCTTGTGGGCCATGGCCTGGGCGGGGGTGAGCTGATATCTGCCGCCGAAAGGCATCAGCACGGTGCCGGTGCCGATGGTGGAGTCGAACCGCTCAGAAAGGCCCCGCTTGGAGCAGACGTTCAGATCGCCCGCCAGGGCCCTGTAGCCGGCGGCAAAGTCGCCGGGAACGGTCTTGGCAAAGGGTTGCGGCTTTGCCGCGTGGGCGGTGATGTGCTTCTCCGCGCCGTTGGTATCCAGGAAGGCACGGGAAATATCCACGATGGGCTTGCCCCGCCAGGTCATGGTCAGACGGGGCTGGGCCTTGACAGTGGCGATGACGGTGGATTCCAGGTTCTCGGCGTCGGCAATGGCGCAGAAGCGCTCCACGTCCGCCGGGCCCACCACCACGGCCATGCGCTCCTGGGATTCGGAGATGGCCAGCTCGGTGCCGTCCAGGCCCTCGTATTTCTTGGGCACCTTGTCCAGGTCGATGTCAAGACCGTCGGCCAGCTCGCCCACGGCCACGGACACGCCGCCGGCGCCGAAGTCGTTGCAGCGGCGGATCATCCGGGCGGCCTCGGCGTTGCGGAACAACCGCTGGAGCTTCCGCTCCTCGGGGGCGTTGCCCTTTTGGACCTCGGAGCCGCAGGTCTCCACCGAGTGGGCGTTGTGGGCCTTGGAGGAGCCGGTGGCGCCGCCGATGCCGTCGCGGCCGGTGCGGCCGCCCAGCAAAATCACCACGTCGCCGGGCTTCGGGCGCTCCCGGCGGACGTTCTCCGCCGGAGCCGCGGCGATGACCGCGCCGATCTCCATCCGCTTGGCGGCGTAGCCGTCGTGATAGAGCTCGTCCACCTG
>CACZNU010000184.1 GCA_902782615.1 Oscillospiraceae bacterium
CCCCCGGAGGACATGTCCTCCGGGGGCCGCTTTTTTATTATTCTGATCTCAGTTGGCCACCTGGCGCACACCGCCGAAGCAAAACACACCCAGCCCGTCCGACAGCAGGCCGGCAAAGCCGGTGCGCAGCCGGTAGGCTCGTACGTCACTGTAGAGCGGGATCACGTTGCCCTGCTCCAGCAGCAGCCGCTCCGCGTCGGCCAGATAGGCGTCCCGTGCCTCATTGCTGGAGGAGGCAGCCGCCACACGCATCAGCATGTCGTACGCGCTGGAGCCGAACAGCACCACGTTGTCCGGGCTGCCGGTGCGCCACGTGTTCAAAAATGCGCTGGCATCGCTCCGGTCGCCCTCCACACTGATCAAAGCCACGTTGAATTCGCCCCGCTGCAGCTTCAGCGCCATCTCCTCCGGGGAGAGACCCTGGGTCTTTACCGACAGGTTCAACTGCTTCTGCCAGTTGGACTGGATCTGTCCGGCGATCTGGGCGTTGATGCCCGACATCTCAAAGAGGATCACCACGTCCCGGATGGCCTCCATGGGGCGGTTCTGCAGCTGTGCCAGGGCGTCGGCGCAGTTCTTCTCATAGTCGGTGTTGTCGATGCGGGGGCCCTCTACCTCCCGGAACACCAGGCCGTCGGAGGACGTGATGCCATAGGGGATCAGTCCCTCTGCCGGCGTGCGCAGACCGCCGCCGGGCAATTGAGCCAGGGACACCCGATCGATAGCCAGCGACATGGCCTGGCGGATCCCGCCGCCGCCCAGCTGCTGGGTCATCTGGTTCACCACCAGCACGGTGGTCTGGGGCAGGGCCTCCTTGGTCCATCCCTCGTCCGCGGCCAGGGCCTCATCGTCCACGTTACCGGCAAAATCCACCGTGCCGTCATTGAACAGCGTCTCAGCCTGCTCCGACGTGGCGCAGAAATACAGCTTCAGCGTATCCGGGCCCAGCCGTCTCGTGTCGTAATAATGCTCCGACACATGCAACGTCAGCACGCCGTCGGTGTCATCGCCCCAGCAATAGGGGCCGTTGCCGACCACGCTCTTGCTGCCGGCCAGATCGGCCCGTCGGGGCATGGTGGCGGCAACGGTACAGATGCTCCGCAAAAAGTAGGGACAGCGGCAGGACAGGGCCACCTCCAATGTGGTGTCGTTGACGGCGCGCACCGCCAGGGCGTCCAGATCGCCGCCGCGGGCCTTGTCATAGCCCGCCACCATATCCAGCAGCGCCGCGTTGGGGGATTCCGTGGCAGGATCCACCAGGTGCTGCCAGGCATAGACAAAGTCCCCCGCCTGCACGGTCCGCCCGTCGGACCATTTGGCATCTCCCCGCAGGTGAAACGTATAGGTTTCTGTCCCGTCCAGGTTATCCGCGCACTCCCAGCTCTGGGCCACGGCGCCCACCACCTCGGTGCCGCTGTCGCCGTTTTGCAGGCGCATCAGGTTTTCATAGAGGTGGACCGCCGCGATCTGCTCACTCTGGCTCACCGCCAGTGCCGGATCGTAGGAGGCTGGCACGCCCACCAGCGCAGCGGAGAAGGTCATCTCCGGATCCTCGCCGCAGCCCGAGGCCAGGCCGGCCACCAGCAGCGTCGCCAGCAGCAGGGCCGCGATTCGTGTCCATTTTCTCATGGGAATATTCCTCATTCCTCGATAAAGTCAAACTTTCCCCGCAGGAAGTGGCGGTAGTCCGGCTTGTCGGCGGACTCCCGGTACTCCCGCAGGATGGTCTCCCGGTTCCATGCCATGAATTCCGGGCTGGACGCCAGCCGCTCATAACGGGCAATCTCTATGAGTCCCAGCCCCTCGGCCTTCAGAATGGCCTCGTAGGCGTCCGGGACGAATTCACAGCCCTTCACCACCACCTGCCGGGCTGTGGCAAAGGCGTGGGGGATCTGGATGTCATCCGCTGTGGGGATGATCCGGCTGACCTGATAGATATAACCGGACACGCCCCGGTACGTCTCCTCCGTGGCGTTGGGGTAATACTCCTCCAGCCGCAGCCGGCCGTCTGCGTTGAAACCGTAGGCGGCCCACTTGGTCCAAGGCCCCGTGTGGGCAAAGCCTGTCTCCCGGCAGTATTTGGCCACCGCGTTGCTCAGATACGGCAACACGTTCTCCCGGCGGTCCGAAAAATAGATCAGCGGCACACCGTGGTTGGACACGTGGGGCTCCAGTACGCGGATACCGGCTCTGCGAGACGCGTGGTAGTACACAGCG
>CACZNU010000185.1 GCA_902782615.1 Oscillospiraceae bacterium
ACGTAGTACTCGTTTCTCATTGCTCGCCCAGCCTCCTACGGATCACATCCAGCAGCAGGGCCTTGCTCTCCTCAAAATTGATGTCGCTGGTATCCACAGTGATGGCGTCCTCCGCCTGCTTCAGAGGCGCGGTCTCCCGGTGGGTATCGGCCCAATCCCGTTCCTCCATCTCCCGCAGGACCTCCTCATAAGGCCGGGGTGTCCCCCGCTCCTCCAACTCCTTCACCCGGCGCATGGCACGCTTCTCCACCGCAGCGGTGAGGAAAATCTTCACGTCCGCGTCCGGCAGCACCACTGTACCGATATCCCGACCGTCCATGATGACGCTTCGGGTGCGGGCCAGGGACCTCTGCATCTCCAGTAGGAACTTCCGGACCTCCGGAATGGCGGAGACGGCGGAGGCATACATGGATATCTCCGGCAGACGGATCTCTCTGGTCACGTCCTCCCCGTTGAGCAGCATATGCTGTAAACCATCTTCACTATACACCATGTCCACATGGATCTCCGGCAATGCGGCGATCACCCTTTCGCTGTCCTTGGGGTCAATCTCCCTGCGGCGCACATAGCAGCCGATGGTGCGGTAGATGGCGCCGGTATCCACATAGAGGATCCCCCGCTCAGCGGCCACCGCCTTGGCCAGAGTGCTCTTTCCGGCTCCGGAGGGGCCGTCAATAGCGATGGAATAGACTTTTTCACTCATGTTGCTTCACTCCCCGCTGTTTCCGCCGCGGAACGGCCGGCCTGTTGGCCGGTCGCCCACGCGATCTGCAAATTGAATCCGCCGGTATAGGCGTCCACATCCAGGATCTCTCCGGCAAAAAAGAGTCCGGACACCAGCTTTGACTCCATAGTACCCGGCTGGACCTCGCTTACCTTCACACCGCCGGTGGTAACAATGGCCTCCGCCACAGGGCGTGGTCCGGTCACATCTACCTCAAAACGCTTCAGCGCGGCGATCAGTCTGTGACGCTGTTCCCGAGTGACAGAGTTTGCCTTCCAATCCTCTGGGATCCCCGTCCGGTGGCAGATCACATCCACCATGCTGTGAGGTACCAGTCCCGCCACAATCTTCTCGAAGTCACGGTTGGGCGTCTCGGCAATGTCACGGAGGATCCGCATCTCCAGCTTCTGCTCATCCAGAGACGGCTTGAGATCGATCACAAGCCGATACTTCTCCCTTTCCCAGTTCCGCAGATGGGCGCTGGCTGACAAAACCATCGGTCCGGACACGCCGAAATGGGTAAACAGCATCTCTCCAAACTCCCTGAAAACTGTCTTCCCCTTCCCGTTCAGCACAGTCAACTCCACGTTTTTTAGCGCCAGCCCCTGCATCTTCCGACAGCAGGGATCGTCGCTGGAAAGGGGCACCAGAGACCCTCTGGGCTCCACAATGGTATGGCCCAACTCTTTGGCAATCCGATATCCGTCTCCCGTAGAGCCTGTCCCCGGGTAAGATAGGCCGCCGGTAGCGAGAATCACGGCGTCGGCAGGATATACGCTCTTTTCTCCCTGAACCGACGTTACCCGGTCATCTTCCGTTTCAATAGACAGAGCCCGGTCGCGGGCCCAGCGGACCTTCAGCCGCCGCAGCTCCCGCTCAAGGGCGCCGCTGATGTCGAAGGCCCGGTCCGACACGGGAAAGACCCGGTTGCCCCGCTCTGTTTTCAGCGGCACACCTAGCCCTTCAAAAAAGGCTATGGTGTCCCGCCCGTCAAAACGGGAAAAGACGCTGTAGAGGAACTTTCCGTTGCGGGGGATATTCCGCATCAACTCCTCCAAGCCGCTGTTATTGGTCACGTTGCAGCGGCCCTTCCCCGTGATATTCAGTTTTTTGCCCAGTCGCTCATTGGGCTCCAGCAGTGTCACCGCCGCATGCTCTCTCGCCGCGCTGATGGCGGCCATCATACCGGCGGCTCCTCCGCCGATGACAACGATATGTTTACTCATCTTCCGACCTGCCGAAAATACTGTGTTTCTTCCAAACCTGCTCCATCTCGGCAAATACGCCGTCCACGTCCTCTTTTCTCCGGTGTCCCAGCTCGGTAATCAGCGCGTTGAGCAGGCTCAGCGGCGCTGCCATGGAGTCCACAAAGGAGATCATATCACTGCGCACTAACAGGGCCGCCGTGGCAGGAGTGTACAGCGGCGAGACGGTGCTGTCCGTGATGGCAATCACGTCAGCGCCCCGGTCGTGGGCAAAATTTACCGCATTGATGGCCATGATGGAGTACCGGGGAAAGCTGATGCCGATCAGCACATCACCAGGCCCGATATGGACCATCTGCTCATAGATCTCGCCGGCCGCGTTCTGCACCAACGTTACGTTCTTAAGAATCAGGTGCAGGTAAAAATTGAGGTAGCCCGCCAGGAACGAGGAAGATCGCACACCGAGAATATAAATGCGCTCCCCCTTCAGCAGCAGATCCACCACCCGCTCAAACTCACCGCGGTCCACCTGTTCGATGGCGGCGTGGATGCTGTCCATATCCCGGTGCATGACCTCGCTGACCACGTCGGTCCCCCGGGTTTGCTCCCGGGAGGCGCGGATTCGCTGCACGGAAGTCAAACGGCCGCGGATCATCTCCTGCAGAGCCTTCTGCATGCTGGGATAGCTATCGTATCCCACCTCAGCGGCAAAGCGCACCACAGTGGACTCACTGACCCGAGCCACCTGTCCCAGGCGGCTGGCCGTCAGAAAGGCGGCCTTATCGTAGTTTTCCAGAATGTATTCGCCCACTCGCCTTTGGCCCTTGGAGAGGGTATCCATCCGGGAGCGGATGGCGGTCAGCACGTTATTGGTCACGAAAATCGCTTCCCTTTAAGTCTTGTAATTCCTCCCCTGTCAAGCATCTCCACTTGCCAGGTTTCAAGTCCCCTAATTGCAGCGTATGCTCCTGTATGCGCTGCAATCTGCGCACGGACAAGCCAGCCTGACGGCACATGCGCCGGATCTGGCGGTTCTTCCCCTGGTGGATGGTAATGCGCAGCAGAGCCCGCCCCCTCTCCCGGGAGACGAGGGCCACGCCGGCCGGAGAAATCGGCTCTCCGTCCAGCTCGTGGATGGCTGCCAGGCGCTCTTCAGCGCCCTCAACCTGACCGGACACCTCCACCAGATACACCTTGTCCACCTGATGCTTGGGGTGGATCAGCGCCTGCATCAGAGCGCCGTCATTGGTAAACAGGAGCAGGCCCTCTGAGTCACGGTCCAGCCGTCCCACCGGAAAGACCCTCACGCCGCAATCGGCTACCAGCTCCGCCGCGGTGGGTCGGCCATGCTCATCTGAGAGGGTCGTCACATAACCTCGCGGCTTATTGAGCATCAGATAGATCGGCGAAGGGGCCGAAGGCAGCGGGACGCCATCCACCTCAATGTGGTCGATGGCGGGATCCGCGCTGTCGCCCAAGGAGGCGGCAGCCCCGTTCACCGTAACGCGGCCCTGGCGCAGCAGGTCCTCCCCTGCCCGTCGGGAGCAGAGGCCGGCCTGTGCGATCAATTTTTGCAGCCGTTCTGTCACGGTCTGTCCTCCTGTTTTACGGGTGGGTTCTCCTCATCCGCTCTCAGCACCTCAAAACCATAGTCGTAGAGTGCGGCGTGATCCAGCCAGTCGTTGCCGTCCTGCAGCGTCACCGCCACCAGACAGCGGCCGTCCCGCCAGGCGCAGCTGACCAGGGTGCGGCCTGCCGCTCTGGTATAGCCTGTCTTCATTCCCACGCAGCCATCCACGCGGCGGAGCAGCTTATTGTGGTTCGTCATGGTGCGCCCACCCACGGTGGCCGTCTCCGTCGCGCAAATCCGCACAAAGGTAGGGTCACCTGCGGCACAGGCCGCCAGCCGCGCCATATCCCGGGCGGTGGAGTAGTGTGCCTCGTCATCCAGACCGTTGGGATTGGCAAAGGACGTATTCGTCATACCGATCCGGCCGGCCTTATCGTTCATCTGCGCCACGAATCCCTCCACACTGCCGCCGCAGTGATCGGCCAGGGCCAGGGCAGCGTCATTGCCGGAACACAGTAAAAGGCCATATAGCAGGGCCTCCACCGTAATCTCCTCCCCCGGCTTGAGGTACATGGAGGAGCCCTCCACCATGTGCTCCTGTCTCACCGTAACCGTCTCCTGCAGGCCGCCGTGTTCGATGGCCACCAGCGCCGTCATGATCTTGGTGGTGCTGGCGATCAGCATGCGCCGGTCGGCGTTCTTCTCGTAGAGCACCTGGCCCGTGGCAGCGTCCATCAATATGGCGGCTGTGGCGGATACGTCTACCGCATAGGCACGGCATGGGGCAAGGACAGCACTTATCAGCAAAACGCACAGGGCAAAGGAGATCTGTTTTTTCATAGAGTCACCTTCCGGAAATTGATGACTCCATTCTATTCACTCAGAACTCCTCTTTTTCCGCTCTGCGCTTTTCGATGAAGTTCTCCACACGATCCATGACCTCAGGGACCATGTCGATGACACGGTCCACCGTGCCAACAGCGGGCATCGCCACCGGCAAAACGCGGGTAATACCGTCCTTGATTACCAGAAAGGCAACCGGCTCCACCCGGACGCCGGCGGTACTGGCACCGCCGAACTTGGGGGTCTGTTTGCCGTAATCACCGCCACCGCAGCCAAAGCCGAAGCTCAGGCGGGACACGGGAATCAGCGTCACGCCGTCCGGCGTGGCGATAGGCTCGCCGATGATGGTGTTGGAATCCACCATCTCGCGAATTTTACTCATGGAGGTCTGCATCAGCTCATTGAGGGTGGTGCCCTTCTTCTCGTTCATTTCCATGGTCATTCTCCTTTATTGTGATGTGTCGTTTCGTTTGTCTGTTCGGCGGTAATCTTTGCTTTTTCTTCCGCTTTTTTCCCGGCGTCTCTGGCCTTTTTTCTTTTGATAAACGCCAGGCCCCACTTCAGCACCGGTCCGGCAAAGGCAAATCCGATGGCAAATATATCCCGGATCTGGAGGGAGATCCCGATCTCCCCCTCGGCGGCGGTTTTTCGGCTGTTGTAGTCCACGTCCAGATGGATCCGCGGATCCGGCATACGGGTCAGCCGTTCGATCTGGGGCATAAAGGTCCACATGGCGCTGCCGGCCCAGCCGTACATCTCCGCCACTTTGGCCGGATCATCGCCGCCGAAGATCAACGAAAGGCGCATGGGATCGATCTTCAGCCGCCGTCTCGTCTTGCGCAAGCCCCTCTTCAACGACGCAAACAGGGCCGGCACAGCTGTTCTGATATCCTCAAAAGTCAGGCCCAGTTTTTTCTTCTCTTTGGGTTTTTCCGGAGGCTTATTCTCTTCTTTCTCCGGCTTTTTCTTCTCTTTCTTCGGTTTTTTCTTCTTTTGGGGTTTCTTCTCCAGCTTGGGCAGGATCTGGATGGTGACCGGTCCGGCTTTTGCCCGAACAAGGAGTACCTCACCGAAGGAGATATACACCCCCACCCGGATCAGCAGCACCAATGCGATCAGCGCCAGCAGTATGCCCAGTATCCACAGCGCAACCAAACGGCCACCCCCTTTCTCCTGTTCTCTCTGTTATTCCCCCGCTTTTTCCGACAGGGATACGTCGTCTACCACGGCGCCGTCCTCATTCAGCCTCATCTGACCGTCCGCTTCCAAACCCGGCATCTCCGGCAGCTCGTCCAGGGAATTCAGGTGAAAAGCACGCAGAAACGCCTTGGTGGTGCGGTACAGCCGGGGCCGCCCCGGTACCTGCAGCCGGCCGCACTCCTCGATGAGATGCCTGTCCAGCAGCAGCCCCACGGTATAGGAGCTGTCCACACCACGGATCTGATCAACATAGGCACGGGTGGTGGGCTGATAATAAGCAATGATAGTCAGCACCTCCAGCGCCGGCTGGCTCAGCTTGGCAGGCTTCCGGATCTCAAAGGCCTTTCGAATATAATCAGCATAGTCCGGCGCTGAACACATCTGGTAGCTGTCCTCCATCCGCAGAAGGCGGACGCCCCGCCTCTCATAGCTGTAATGGTCCGCCAGACGGTGCAACACCAGTTCCACCGTGGGCCGGTCCATCTCCATCGCCACACAGATCCGGTCGATATGCACCGGCTCGCCGGAGGCAAACAGGATCCCCTCGATAGCGGATTCGATCTCTTTCATTTCCAGATTATCCATATGTATCTCACTTTACTCAAAATTCAGCTCGTCCGGCAGTTCCCCGTCACAGGTGACGGTGCAGTCTGTGGCGGAGCCCACCAGCTTGATGGCCCGGCTGCGGCATAGCTCCAGCACCGCCATAAAGGTGGCCACCAGCTCGCTGCGGCTGCTGCTTCCGCGAAACAGCAGCAGAAACCTGGTGATACCGCCGGTTTTCAGACGGTGAAAGATCTCGCGGGCCTTCCGCTCCACGGAGTAGGGCTCTCGCTTGACGATCTCGTCAAAGGCGGAGAGCTGGGGGATCTGTACCTGCCCCTGGCGGTCCAGCACGTCCTGCATGGCCATCACCAGGTCGGCGCTCTCCTGGTCATATTCATAGATCTTGCCACGCTCCATTGGCTCCGGGTTCTTGGTGAGAATGTTCCGTCCGAACTCCCCCATGGGGCCCATGCGCTCGGTGAGGGCCTTGATCTTCAGGTAGATCTCGCCCCGCTTCCGCTCCTCCAGGGATTTGATCAGGGCATCCATCTCGCTCTGTGCCTCCTGGTCCTCAATGGACAGAAGCATCCGGGTCTTGATATACATGAGGTGGGCCGCCATGGTGACGAATTCGCTGGCCACCTCCAGGTCCATCTGCTGCCGCTGCTCCAGATAGGCCAGATACTGATCCAGGATCAAGGCAATGGGGATATCCTGAATCTCGATCTTATTTTTGCTCAGCAGAAACAAAATCAGATCCAGCGGACCTTCAAAGTCCTGAAGGGCCTCGTCTCCCCTGCTCTGCACCACTTTTTCCAGTTTGAAAATGGGATTATCCAAATCTGCACCTCAATCAGACGGTTCTACAGACCGACGATACGGCAGAAGAACCGGAATACTTGATAAATCGCCGCGGAGAGGTAGCTGCTGCCGATCCCCACTGCCACCAGGGCCCACAGGATGGCCATACCGTAGCGCTCATAGCGCAGCAACAGATTATACTGCCGGTCCGGCAGCAGGGAAAACAGCACTTTTGAGCCGTCCAAAGGCGGAATGGGAATCAGATTGAACAGGCCCAGGCCCACAGAAAGCACCGCTGCGCGAACCAGAAACTCCAGCACCGTCCCGGATATGCTCCCTCCGTGGGTCACAACGCTCAGCGGGCGCACCAGCGCCAGCAGGATCAGCGACAGCAGAAAATTGGAAACCGGGCCGGCCAAAGCCGTCAGCGCCATGCCCAGCTTGGGTCTCCTGAAATAGTTTGGGTTCACAGGCACCGGCTTAGCCCAGCCGAAACCGGCCACCGCCAGCATGGCAAAGCCGAACCAGTCGATATGCCGCAGCGGATTCAGGCTTAGCCTGTGGTTCCTCTTGGCGGTGGGGTCACCCAGCGCGTAGGCTGCCAGACCGTGGCTGAGCTCGTGTATCGTCAGACACAAGAGTACCGCCAGCAACCGCAGCAGCAGGTCCCGCAGAGAACCCAGATCCAGCGCGCGGAACAGATTTTGCAGGTAGTTCAATCCGAAAACCCCCATCAAAGCAATATGGTGGCAATATATAGTATATTATATCAAAGCTTGTCCCTAAATACAAGGAGAAATCCGCCATATGCAGCGGCTCTTCTACTCTGTAACCGTCTTGTTTCCGAAGCTGTATCTGATTTGTAACGCAAAACATACACTGCCGTGATAAAGTGTAATCAGAAAGAGATATGTGCCCGATCCAACCCGACAGAAAGGAGATCTTTCCTATGAAGAATTCCAGGAATCTGATCGTCGCCTTGGTTGCGATTTGCCTGCTGCTGGCACTGATCGCCTTCTTCCTGCCCAACGCATCCGGGATGGCCCTCTCCTATCTGACCATCTCTCTGGCCAGCGTGGTCGGTATGCTCTGCATCGGCGGCATGTTCCGCCTGCTTCTGGGCGGCAGATAAGCACACATAACCATCAAGGGGGATGACCGAGGCCATCCCCCTCTCTTTTTTCGAAAGGAGTCACTTATGAAACGTATCCTTCCTCTTCTGATGGCCCTTTTGTTAGTCCTCTCCCTGGCGGCCTGCGGCAGTGGCGCCACTGCTCCGCAGGTGCCCGAGGTGAATGGCGGCAGTTATTTCACCCAGGACGGCTGGGATATGGAAACCCCTGCCATTTCGTCGGAGAACAAGTCGGAATCCGCTGACCACAGCAAGATGATCTTCCGGGCGGATATCGATCTGGAGACGCTGGAGTTTGACGCGGCACTTGAGAGCATCACCAGCCTTGTCAGCGGAGCGGACGGATACTTTGAGCAGCAGGAACTGGCCAACTATTCCTCCGGCTATCGCTACGCACGTCTGGTGGTCCGTGTCCCCTCCCAGCGCTTTGACGATTTTTGCCGTAAGGTAGGCGACGTCTGCCACACAGTGCGCCTGAATACCACCCAGGAGAACGTCTCTGAGAGCTATTACGATGTGGAGTCCCGGCTGAACACCGCCAAAACAAAACTGGCCAGACTGCAGGAGCTTCTTGCCCAGGCAGAGACCATGGACGACATCATCACCATTGAGAGCGCCATCTCCGATACGGAGCAGACCATCGACTATCTCTCCGGTACGCTCCGCGGCTACGACAATCTGGTGGACTATGCCACCGTCTGCATCGACTTAGACGAGGTCTATCGTTTCACCGGCGCCGGTGAGGCGCCGCTGTCGTTGGGCCAGCGGTTGCTGGATGCCTTCCACTCCGGTCTTGCCTCCATCAGAGATTTCTTTGAGGGTTTTCTGGTCTTCCTGGCTTACGCCTGGTTCTGGCTGTTGCTGATTGCTGCAGTAATTATCGTGATCGTCCGGCTACTTCGCGGTAAGCGGATCTTTCGCAGGAAGAAGGAGCATTCTGCAGCCGATAAAAGCGACGAGACGAAAAACTAAAAAGGGAGGGTGGTGCGTCGCACCACCCTCCCTTTTCATTTCGTTGAGCCTTCTGATTACTTGCCCATGTTCATCTGGGCAGCGACCTCAGCGGCGAAGTCCTCCTGCTTCTTCTCGATGCCCTCGCCGGTCATGAAGCGAACGGCCTTGACAAACTTCACGCTGCCGCCCAGCTTCTTGGCGGCGTCGGCGATGTACTGCTCCACCGTGCCGGTAAAAATGTCACCGCGGACGAACTCCTGCTGCAGCAGGCAGTTCTCCTCGTAGAACTTGTTCATCTTGCCCATGACGATCTTCTCCTTGACCTGCTGGGGCTTGGAGGCCATCTTGGGATCGGAATCCATCAGAGCCAGAGCGACTTTCTTCTCCTCAGCCAGCACGTCCTCAGTGACGTCGGTCTTGTCCCAGAAGCGGGGATTCAGAGCGGCGATCTGCATGGCTACATTCTTGCCGATCTCAGTGGCGTCAATACCGCCCTCAACAGCCAGGTTCACCATAACGCCGATCTTGCCGCCGGCGTGGACGTAACCCACGCTGGTGTTGTCGCTGTAGCGGACAAAACGGCGGATCTGCAGGTTTTCACCGATGGACATGACCTTCTCAGGCATGGTCTCGGCAACGGTCAGCTGAGAGCCGGGATACTTGCAGTTCATCAGGGCATCCACATCAGCGGGGTCGTTGTCCACGACCACCTTGGCGATATCCTTCACAAAAGCCACAAACAGGTCGCTCTTGGCGCAGAAGTCGGTCTCGCAGTTGACTTCCACAACGGCGCCCACACCATTCTCCACCAGCACGTAAGCCATGCCCTCGGCGGCGATGCGGCCGGCCTTCTTGGCGGCCTTGGCCAGGCCCTTCTCACGCAGGAAC
>CACZNU010000186.1 GCA_902782615.1 Oscillospiraceae bacterium
CACCACGGTCTTGATGCCCAGCTCCGTCATCTTCTCCTTCACCTCCGGGTTGTGGAGGATCATGGTGGACTCGATGGCCAGCTGGCAACCCTGGTGGAGGAGCATCTCATAGTCGGGGGTGTTGTACTTGCCGGCGTAGACAAAGCGGCCGTCCTCCATAGCCTGGATGGCGTTTTCGATGTACCAGTGCTGGGTGCCCACAAAGGTGATGGTGTCCAGGGCGTCAATGGCATCAAACAGGGCCATGGCGGAGGTGGCGGCCATATAGATGTGGCTGAGCGGCTGCTGCACCACCACGATGTCCTGATCCAAACCGTCGGGGACTTCCTTCCCCTCCGGCACCACCAGCATCCGGTCGCTGTCCACCATGTCGATGAGGGAGTAGCCGCCCTCGTACTTGTAGATAGCGAACTGGTCGGCGTATTCCAGGGGCACGGTGCTCTCATACTTCAGATCGCCCACCACAGGCGCCTCGCCGTCGGACTCTCTCTTGCCGCCGCAGCCGGTGACGAGCAGGCTCAGCGCCATGCACAGCGCCAGCAGCAGCCCAAAGGCGCGGGATGATACGTTTCTCTTCATGTTGCGATAACCTCAGTTACTTTTTCTTGTTCTTGCACAGCAGCACGTAGGCGCCTGCGGCGACGACCGCCACACCGGCCACGATGCCAATGATGGCCCCGACGCTCAGCTTCTTCTCCGTGGTACCGGTGGTGGTCACGTCGTTATCCTTGCTGATGTCGTTCTTCTTGTCGCTGCCGGGGGCGGGCGTCTTGCTGTCCTTCTGGCGCTGGGCGGCCAGATCCGCCTCCAGCTTGGTCAGCAGGTCGACAACGGCCTTCTCGTTCTCCTCCAGGGACTTGCTCTCGTCGTATGTCAGGGCATCGATGGCCTTGCCCGCCTCCTCGATGAGCTTCCCGGCGGCCTCGCTGTCGCCGTCCTGGGCCAGCTTGGCGATGGCCTCCTTCTGGGCGGTCTTGTACTCCTCAAACGCGGCGGAATCCTTCGCCTCCGCCGGGGTATCGGGCGTCGCGGGCTCCGTGGAGCCGGGATTGCCGGGGGTGGAGGGCGTACTGGGGGCGGAGGGCGTACTGGGGGTAGACGGGGTGCTGGGAGTGGACGGCGTGCTGGGGGTGGACGGCTGCTGGGCCTGCTTCACCGGAATGCCGGAATCGTTGATGAAAATCGTGTAGCTCACCTCATAGGGTTGGGACATGGCCTCGGTAGTGGTGGAGATCTCCACGCTGCCCAGGCTCGGCACCTGCACGCGGTAAAAGCTGCAGATCAGAGCGCCGTCATCAATCACGGGGTTGGTATAGGTGCCGCAGGCTGTGGTCACCTGGGTATACTGCGGTGCATGGTCTGTGGACTTCACGCGCTTGAACACCAGGTCGATATAGATGTTGCCGCCTTCGATATATACCGTAGTGGGGGTCACCAGCGTGTTGTGGTTCATCCCGCTGCTTCCCAGATCGATACTCACCTCATAGGTGCCGTCCTCATAATCGGCGGCGTAGGCCCGGGGCGCGGCAAAAACCGCGGCGGCCATCAGCGTCACCGCTGCCAACAGGACACACAATGCTCTCTTCACATATTTCATATTTGACACTCCTTTTTCATCACAACGGATATCTGTTTTTTCAAAAATAAACGCCTGCTCTCCCAAGAAAGCAGGCACAACAAAAAGTCCGCGCAGAGGCTCCGCGCAGCTTTCTATGGTGGATTTCGCCTTCTCCGGAGGTCCCAACCACTTTTTCAGCAGGTTTCCTGACTTGCGGCTCTCCATCCGCGGCGACGCCTTCTCATGCACGCGGCACAATGGCATGTTTCTCGCCGGGACTCCCCGCTCACAGTGACCGGATCGCTCAGGACTTGCACCTGATTCCCTCTTTCAACGGAGCCGCTGCAGGCCCCGAAGCACTGAAAAATATTGTAACAGAGATATTATACCAACGGCCCCGGACGTTTGCAAGGGCTTTTCGGAATTTTGTCGAAGCAAAGCCGGACGAAGCGATCCTCCGTCCGGCTGTCTCAACCTGTCTTTACTTTTTGAAGAACAGAACGCCCAGGCACTCCGGCCCGCAGTGGCTGGCAATGGTGCTGCCGGCGTTGGTGACGATGACCTCCCGGAAGGGGTGCAGTTCCTTCACCAGAGCCACCACCTTGTCCACCAGCTCCTGGGGCATGGGGGAATGGGTCACGAAGATACGTCCGGTGTCCACGTCGTCCCGGCCGGCCAGGCGGCCCTTCACATAGTCCAGCACGGAGCGCTCCATGCTGCCCCGGTACTTGGCGCCCACGTTCATCTTTCCCTCCTGCACCCGGATCTCCGGCCGCAGCTTCAGCAGATTGGCGCCCAGCACCGCCACGCCGGAGCACCGGCCGCCCATGCGCAGGTAGTCCAGGTGCTGCAGCACGAAGCTGACGTCCAGCTTCTCCTTGCGCGCATTGAGGATCTCCACGATCTCCTCGGCGCTCTTGCCCGCCCGGGCCAGCTCCACCGCCAGCAGGACCAGATGGCCCGATCCGCTGGACAGATTCCGGCTGTCAATGGGATACACGTTCCCCAGCTCCGCCGCCGCAAGACACGCGTTCTGGTGGCAGGTGGAAAACTCCGAGGAGATGTTGATGTGGATCACCTGATAGCCCTGCTCCACCCAGGGGCGGAAGGCCTTCTCGTACTCAGCCGGGCTGACGGCCGAAGTCTTGGGCAGGGTGCCGGTGCGGTCTGCATAGGCAAACAGATCCTCCGCGGTCACGTTCACCCCGTCGTAATACAGCTCTTCGCCCAGGGTAATACCCAGCGGCACCACCTGCACGCCGTAGCTCTCATACAGCTCCGGCGTCAGATCGCAGGTGGAATCGCAGGTCACTTTGATTTTATCCATAGGACATCCTCCTGTCCGGTAAAGTCGCAAGGAGTATTATACCTTATCTAACCATCGATTTCAACACTAAAATGAGCCGTCCCCGCCGCTCTTTCCCGCTTTTTGCCGCCATTTCGCGCACTTTTCTCCCGTTAAAAAAAAAATTCACCAGCCCCTTGACAAGTTACCCAAAGCTAACTATAATATACATCGCAGTTAGGGAGTGCTAATTCCCTTTTCATTTTCCCCGGCAGTTAGTAATTACTAATCCCCTGTTGGCGGGGCGAAAGGACGTGGAGCAATATGATGCCTCTGACCTTGGTCAATGAGGGCGAGGAAAACGTGATCAAGCGCATCGGCGGCAAGCCGGAGGTCAAAAAGCACCTGGAGGACCTGGGCTTCGTGGTGGGTGGTCTGGTGACGGTGGTCACCACGCTGAACGGCAACGTGATCGTCAACGTGAAGGAGGCCCGCATCGCCATCAGCCGGGAGATGGCCCAGAAGATCATGGTATAAGCATTCGTCCAAAATCCGCAGATTATGGACGAGAGATACGAGACTTGTTTATCATTTGCACATGTAACATGGCGAGGAGGGAATTACATGAACACCAATCTGAGAGAAGTCAATGTGGGCCACACCTGCAAGGTGATCCGTCTCCACGGTGAGGGCGCCGTCAAACGCCGCATCATGGACATGGGCATTACCCGGGGTGTAGAGGTTTACGTCCGCAAGGTGGCGCCGCTGGGGGATCCCATCGAGGTCACCGTCCGGGGCTACGAGCTGTCGATCCGCAAGGCTGACGCCGAGATGGTCGAGGTGGAGCTGTAAAAAGCGCCGCTCCCGCGCTCCAAGAGGGGATCTCCCCTCTCTTTTTTGAAATGTTGTGTTAGCTTCCGCTAACGAGAGAGAAAGGAACGTTTGTTATGGATCTGAGAATCGCCCTGGCGGGCAACCCCAACAGCGGCAAGACCACGCTGTTCAACGCCCTGACCGGTTCCAACCAGTTCGTTGGCAACTGGCCCGGCGTCACCGTGGAGAAGAAGGAGGGCAAGCTGAAGAAGCATGACGGCGTCATCATCACCGACCTGCCCGGCATCTACTCCCTGTCCCCCTACACGCTGGAGGAGGTGGTGGCCCGCAACTACCTGATCGGTGAGCGGCCCGACGCCATCCTCAACATCATCGACGGCACCAATCTGGAGCGGAACCTGTATCTGACCACCCAGCTGACGGAGCTGGGCATCCCCGTGGTACTGGCCATCAACATGATGGACGTGGTCCGCAAGAACGGCGACACCATCAACACCCAGGAGTTGAGCCGTCAGCTGGGCTGCCGGATCGTGGAGATCTCCGCCCTGAAGGGCGACGGCGTCATGGAGGCCGCCTTGGCCGCGATCGCCGCGGCCAAGGGCACCAAAACCGTGCCCATGCACACCTTCTCCGGGCCCGTGGAG
>CACZNU010000187.1 GCA_902782615.1 Oscillospiraceae bacterium
GCTTCGTCCCCGTGTCCATTGCCCTGGACCGGGGCGCGGCGGTGATCACCGGCGCCAACATGGGCGGCAAGAGCGTGGCCATGAAGACGGTGGCCCTCAACGCCCTGCTGCTCCAGGCCGGTTTTTTGGTCTGCGCCAAACGGGCCCGGATGCCCCTGTTCCACTGCGTGAAGATGCTGTTTGACGACCTCCAGTCCATCCAGTCGGGGCTCAGCGGCTTCGGCTCGGAGATCGTGGAGTTCCAGAAGGCCCTGGCGGAGGTGGAGCAGGGCTACTCCCTGTTCCTGCTGGACGAGTTCGCCCGGGGCACCAACCCCGATGAGGGCGCCGTCATCGTCCAGGCCGTGACCCGGTATCTCAACGACGTCAACGCCCTGTCCCTGCTGACCACCCACTACGACAAGGTGGCCGAGCACGCCCGCATCCACTATCAGATCATCGGCCTGCGGGACGTGGATCCCGAGCAGATCCGCAGCGAGCTGGCCGCCACCGCCGAGGACGGCGTGGCCGTCATTGCCCGCCACATGAACTACGGCCTCTACCGGGTGGAGGGCAAGTCCGACTGTCCCCGTGACGCGTTGAACATCTGCCGGATGCTGTCTCTGAAGCCGGAGATCCTGCGGCGGATCGAGGAGGCGTACTGAGCCCGCGGGCATGTGGAATATTTCGCGCAGAAGGCGAAAGTTTCTGTGGCGATTCACCCGAATCCGCTTGACAAGTCGGGCCAATTGTGTATAATTTAACTGACAGAATTCCATATGGTTTTATCAATAGAGGCGCGGAGAACAGGGTACCTCCTGCACGAGATGGGCACTCGAGCAACAGGCAGGGAAGGGGTTCGCCGCCGAAAGGCCGGAGGGATGCCCGAGCTCCGTCCTTGGGAGCGCTGTGTAAGCGGCGTTACTGTCATGTTGGATAGCATGGAGCGCTATTGGTCAAGGTCCTTGACCGATAGCGCCCTTTTTATGCCCGAAAAGAGCGATAGAGGCCAAACAACTATGGGAATCACTGTAAAACACGTCCAAAATATTTTTTAAGGAGGAAAAATCTCATGGAAAAGATGACATCCCTGCTCCGCCTGCGTATGAGCGCGAAGGACGCCCACTACGGCGGAAACCTGGTCGACGGTGCCCACATGGTCCACCTGTTCGGCGACGTGGCTACCGAGCTGCTGATCATGTGTGACGGCGACGAGGGCCTGTTCTGCGCCTATGACAACATCGAGTTCCTGGCTCCCGTCTATGCCGGCGATTACATCGAGGCCTACGGCGAGATCGAGCGCATCGGCAACACCTCCCGCACCATGAAGTTCGAGGCCCGCAAGGTCATCGTCTCCCGTCCCGACATCAGCGCCTCCGCCGCCGACGTCCTGGCTGAGCCCATCGTGGTCTGCCGCGCCCACGGCACCTGCGTCACTCCCAAGGACTGCCAGCGCATCGAGCGCAAGTAAGCGAGGGTGAAGCATGGAGAAGCTGATCATTACCGCCGCCATTTGCGGCGCTGAGGTCACCAAGGCCTCTAACTCCGCTGTTCCCTACACCGTCGAGGAGATGGTCCGCGAGGCCAAGCTGGCTTATGAGGCCGGCGCAGCCGTGATCCATGTCCACGTCCGCGAGGACGACGGCACCCCCACCCAGGATCGTGAGCGCTTCCGCGTCGTCATGGACGCCATCCGCAAGGAACTGCCCGACGTGATCATGATCCCCTCCACCGGCGGCGCCACCGGCATGACCCCCGAGGAGCGTCTGCAGCCCACCGAGCTGATGCCCGAGATGGCCACGCTGGACTGCGGCACCTGCAACTTCGGTGACGACGTGTTCGAGAACACCATGCCCACCATGCGCGCCTTCGGCAAGCGCATGATCGAGAACGGCATCAAGCCCGAGTATGAGTGCTTCGAGATCGGCCACCTGGACACCGTTCTGAACATGGCCAGGAAGGGCGAGGTCCCCGGCGCCCCCATGCAGTTCAACTTCGTGCTGGGCGTGGCCGGCTGCACCCCCGCCACCGTGGAGAACCTGGCCTTCCTGGTCAGCAAGATCCCCGCCGGCTCCACCTGGACCGTCACCGGCGTTGGCCGCAGCGCCTGGAGCATGGCCGCTGCCGGCATCGTCATGGGCGGCAACGTCCGCGTGGGCTTTGAGGACAACGTCTATCTGGGCAAGGGTCACAAGGCCGCTTCCAACGGCGAGCTGGTGGCCAAGGTGGTGCGTCTGGCCAAGGAGCTGGGCCGCGAGATCGCCACTCCCGCCGAGGCCCGCGAGATCCTGGGTCTGAAGCCCCTGAACTGAGCGCGTTTTCCGGAACAAGAAGGAACAATTATAAATTTTGAATTAGGAGGAATTTATCATGGCACAGCTGAAAGGTAACAAGTACGGTACCCACCGCGTGATCGAGCCCAAGGGCGTCCTGACTCAGGCTGCATGGAAGCTCGACAATGACATGAGCAAGCACTATTCCAACGAGATCATCTGCGACGTCATCTCCCTGAACGTTGACTCTGCTTCCTTCACCCAGATCTCCGAGGCCTGCGGCGGCGACGAGAAGAAGATCGGCGAGATGATCATGGGCATCGTCGCTGAGCGCGGCAAGCAGCAGAACCCCGTCACCGGTTCCGGCGGCATGTTCATCGGCACCGTGGCCTACATCGGCGAGGACCTGCTGGCCAAGCCCGACTTCAACCTGAAGGTCGGCGACAAGATCGCCTCTCTGGTGTCCCTGTCCATGACCCCGCTGCGCATCGACCGCATCAAGGCCATCCACAAGGATATCGACCGCGTGGATATCGACGGCCAGGCCGTCCTGTTTGAGACCGCCCTGTACGCCAAGCTGCCCGACGATATGTCCGAGCCTCTGGCCCTGGCCGCTCTGGACGTGGCCGGCGCTCCCGCTCAGGCCCGCAAGCTGCCCAAGGAGGGCGACAGCGTTCTGATCCTGGGCGCCAACGGCAAGTCCGGCGTTCTGTGCGCCTGGGAAGCTCTGAAGAAGGTCGGCCCCAACGGCAAGGTCGTGGGCGTTGTCCGCAATCCCCGCCAGGTTCCCGATCTGATGGAGCTGGGTGTCTACACCGACGTTATCGTTGCCGACTGCACCAAGCCCGTTGAGGTCCTGGATGCCGCTCTGGCTGCCAACGGCGGCAAGGAGTACGATATCTCCATCTGCTGCGTGAACATCGAGTCCTGCGAGATGTCCGCCATCCTGCCCGTCCACGACGACGGCCTGGTTTACTTCTTCTCCATGGCCACTTCCTTCACCAAGGCTGCCCTGGGCGCCGAGGGTGTCGGCAAGGACGTCACCATGATCGTGGGTAACGGCTACACCAAGAACCACGCTGAGATCACCCTGAACGTGCTGCGCGAGAATCCCAAGCTGCGCAAGCTGTTCGACGAGAAGTACTGCTAAAAGACGACCTGTCCCGGCGCGGGGGAGGGAGGACCTCCCCCGCCCGGAGACCCATTTATGGAGGAAAGACAAATATGAAGACTCGCAACGGTCTGTTTGCCGATGTTCCCGAGAATCTGTGGAACGACTGGCATTGGCAGGTCGCCAACCGCGCCGAGACGGTTGAGGATCTGAAGCGCTATATGACCCTGAC
>CACZNU010000188.1 GCA_902782615.1 Oscillospiraceae bacterium
ATCATGCAACTGTTATCAAATTGTTATCAAAGGAACCTTTGTGAAGCCGGAAAGCCTTGATTTTACTGGGTTTTCTGACTTTCGTACCTCATTCCCACTCGATGGTGCCGGTGGGCTTGGGGGTCAGATCATAGAGCACACGGTTGACGCCGGGCACCTCGGAGGTAATGCGCTTGGTGATGTGGTGCAGAAGGGCGTAGGGAATTTCCTCGATGGTGGCTGTGGTGGCGTCCACGGAGTTGACGGCACGGATGACCACGGGCCAATCAAAGGTGCGCTTGCCGTTCAGAATGCCGGTGGACTTGAAGTCGGGTACGATGGTGAAGTACTGCCACACCTTGCCCTGGAGACCGTTCTTGGCAAACTCCTCCCGCAGGATGGCATCGGACTCACGCAGCGCCTCCAGACGGTCGCGGGTGATAGCACCCACGCAGCGCACACCCAGGCCGGGGCCGGGGAAGGGCTGACGGTACACCATGCCGTCGGGCAGGCCCAGCTCCTTGCCCACCACGCGGACCTCGTCCTTGTAGAGGAACTTCACCGGCTCCACCAGCTCGAACTGCAGATCCTCGGGCAGACCGCCCACGTTGTGGTGCGCCTTCACACCGTCGGACTCCAGAATGTCGGGATAGATGGTGCCCTGAGCCAGGAACTCGATGCCCTCCAGCTTCTTGGCCTCTTCGGCGAAGACGTCGATGAACTCCTTGCCAATGATCTTGCGCTTGGTCTCGGGATCGGAGACGCCGGCCAGCTTATCCAGGAAACGGTCCACGGCGTCCACATAGATCAGGTTGGCGTCCATCTGGTTGCGGAACACCTCGATGACCTGCTCGGGCTCACCCTTGCGCAGCAGGCCGTGGTTTACGTGGACGCAAACCAGCTGCTGGCCGATGGCCTTGATCAGCAGGGCGGCCACAACGGAGGAGTCCACGCCACCGGACAGAGCCAGCAGCACCTTCTTATCGCCGATCTGGGCACGCAGAGCGGCCAGCTGCTCGTCAATAAAGGCGCGGGCCAGCTCGGGCGTGGTGATTCGTTCCAGGGTTTCAGGACGCTTGTTGTTTGCCATAGTGTAATCCTCCTGTATATAATTTCAAAAGATAAGACAAAAGTAACGGATCAGTCGTCGTCCCGGAAGATGATACCATCCTCGTCGGCCCGCTCTATGACGGCCAGCGCCTTATAGCGGACGCCGGGCATGTTGCGGAACTTATCGCCGCCGCCCTGGAAGCCCTTCTCCACGGCCACACCAATGCCCTCCAGCGTAGCGCCGGCGGCGTTGACAATATCCACCAGACCCTGCATGGCAAAGCCGTTGGCCATGAAGTCGTCGATGATCAACACATGGTCGTCGGCGGTCAGCCACTCCTGGGAGACCAGCAGAGTGACCTTCTTCTTATAGGTATAGGAGAACACCTCGCTCTGATAGAGGCCGCTCTCGATGTTGTCGCTCTTGGCCTTCTTGGCGAACAGCATGGGCACGCCGAACTTCTGGGCGCACACGGTAGCCAGGGCGATACCGCTGGCCTCAGCGGTCAGAACCGTGGTGATTTTGCTGACGTCGAAATACTTGGCGAACTCGTCTGCGATGTCGTTCAGCAGATTGGTGTCGACACGGTGGTTGAGAAAACCGTCCACCTTGATAATGTTGCCGGGTAGGACTTTTCCTTCGCGGCGGATTCGTTCCTTCAGCTGTTCCATGGGGGCCACGCTCCTTTTCACAAGATAGATTTACAAGATTTTTATGGTACAAATCATACCCGAAACGGCAGAAAAAAACAAGAGACGGATACGGAAAAATAAACGTTATTGCCGGACTTTTTTTGTGGAATGCGACAAGGGCGCTTGTGCGCTCTTATGACAGCAATTAGCGGGGGAGAGGAGAAAAAGGAGACGCGGGAAACGCGTCTCCTTTCGGCGCTATTTGGCGGCAATGCTGCTCTTGACGAAACTGACAAACTGCTCCGCTGCGGCGGTCATAGGCACGTCCCGGAGGGTGCACATATCGACACTGCGGGCGGGGATCTCAAAGTCGGTGCGGAGCTTGCGCAGGCGGCCACTGTCCAGCTCCCGGGTGACAAACTCCTCCGTCACGCCGGCCACGCCGAAGCCGATGGTGGCCAGATCCACCAGCAGGCTGCGGGCGCCCAGCTCGATCTCCGGATCCAGATGGAGGCCGTTCTGCAGGAAGTACTTCTCCAGATAGAGGCGGGAGGAGGCCTTGCGCTCCAGCAGAATTAGGGGGAACCGGGCGATCTCCTGGATGGTGTAGACGTGGTCGAAGTCACAGGGATAGTCTGCCCCGGCCACAAAGATGGCGTGAGTGGCAAAGCAGGGGAAGACCGTCAGAGAGGTGGTCTCGCTGGGGGTGCTGGCAAAGGCAATGTCTACCTTACCGGACTGCAGAAGTCCCAGCACCTTGTGACTGCGGCCGGATACGATCTGAATATGGATGGCGGGATACTGACGGTGAAACCGGTCCAAATAAGGCAGCAGAAACTGACTGGTAACGGTGTCGCTGGCGCCGATGGTCAGGTGCCCCATCTGCAGGTCGTGAGTCTGGCTCAGCTTGGCCTCGCCGGTCTCCAGCAAGCCCATGGCGCTGCGGACGTACTCATAGAGCAGCTTGCCCTCACCGGTCAGGGTCACACCCCGGGAATTGCGGGAAAAGAGACGGGTTTGCAGTTCACCCTCCAACTGTTTGATGGACTGGCTGACGGCGGATTGGGAAATATAGAGGGACTGGGCAGCGGCAGTGATGTTGCCGGCCTCGGCTACCTCTTTGAACACTTTGTAGAGCTCCAGCTTCACAGACATAACAATACCTCATTAGGATTAATTATATAACTCGCAAAAAAATCACCTTGAATTATACCAGCGCTTCTGAAAAATTACAAGTATTATCTGCAATTTTTGAAAAAATCTCCGCCATTCGGCGGAGATTTTTCGGAATAATTACGGGGTATTCTTGGACTTACCGGCGGAGCTGGTCCCAGATGGTGATCTGTCCCGTCTGGCGGGTTCGGTTCATGTCGATGACGCGCTGGTTGCGGCTGCCGCGAAACTGCAGGCTGATATCCTTCTGTGCCAAGATGAACCGGCCGTCCACCAGCACGTCGATATAGGAGAGCATCTCATCGGTAACCTCGCAGCGGGGATGGCTGCCATCTGCCAGCAGTTCGCCATCCAGGGTGAAGCCGGTGAACACCCAGATGGTCTTGCCGGGGCAGCGCTCCCTGACGTTCCGGAGGAGCTGAACCAGCTGTCGCTGGTTTTCCGGCTCAAAGGGCTCGCCGCCCAGCACCGTCAGACCGTTGATGTAGGACTTGTTCAACTCGGTGAAAATCTCCGCCTCCGTGTCGGCAGTGTAGGGGCGGCCATAGCAGAAGTCCCAGGTCTGTGGCTGGAAGCATCCTTGGCAACGGTTGGTACAGCCGCTGACAAACAGAGTCACCCGGACGCCGGTGCCGTTGGCAATATCACATTTTTTCAGCTCGCCGTAGTACATATGCGCTCCTTGGAAAATGGGGCGGGCATTCGCCCACCCCTGGATGATATGATGGTTGGAGTTACAGATGCAGGACCCGGTCCTTGATTTCCTGGGTGCGCCCCTGGTTCCAGTACTGGGTGCCGATATAGCCGCAGGTGCGGCGGGCCACGTTCATCTTGTCCTGGTCGGTGTTGCCGCACTGGGGGCACTTCCAGATCAGCTTGCCGTCCTGCTCCACGATGTCGATCTCGCCGTCCCAGCCGCAGACCTGGCAGTAGTCGCTCTTGGTGTTCAGCTCGGCGTAGATAATGTGGTCATAGATGAACTTCATGACCTCCAGCACGGCATCCAGGTTGTTCTGCATGTCCGGTACCTCTACATAGCTGATGGCGCCGCCGGGGGACAGGTGCTGGAACTGAGCCTCGAACTGCAGCTTGTGGAAGGCGTCGATCTCCTCCGTCACGTGCACATGGTAGCTGTTGGTGATATAGGACTTGTCCGTCACGCCGGGCACGATGCCGAAGCGGCGCTGCAGGCACTTGGCGAACTTGTAGGTGGTGCTCTCCAGCGGAGTGCCGTACAGGCTGAAATCGATGTTGTGCTCCGCCTTCCATTTGCGACAGGCGGCATTCATGTGGTTCATGATGGAGAGCGCGAAGGGGGTGGCGGCCGGGTCCGTATGGGACTTGCCGGTCATATATTTTACGCACTCATAGAGGCCCGCGTAACCCAGGGAGATGGTGGAATAGCCGCCGTAGAGCAGCTTGTCGATGGGCTCGCCCTTCTTAAGCCGGGCGCAGGCGCCGTGCTGCCAGAGGATGGGCGCCGCGTCGGAAAGGGTGCCCTTCAGGCGATTGTGGCGGCACATGAGGGCCTTATGGCACAGCTCCAGGCGCTCGTCGAAGATCTCCCAGAACTTGTCCACATCGCCGCCGGAGGACAGGGCCACGTCCGGCAGGTTGATGGTGACCACGCCCTGGTTGAAGCGCCCGTAGTAGCGGTGCTTGCCGGGCACGTAGTTTCCGGCGTTCGAGATGTTTCCGATGCCGGCGTCGGTGAAGCGGTCAGGCGTGAGGAAGCTGCGGCAGCCCATGCACGTGTACACGTCGTGCTTGAGCGAGTTCATGATCTTCTCGGAGATGTAGTCCGGCACCATGCGCTTCGCCGTGCACTTCGCCGCCAGCTCGGTGAGGTAC
>CACZNU010000189.1 GCA_902782615.1 Oscillospiraceae bacterium
GAGTTCACCGGCGTGATGCTCATCAAGCAGTACCACGCCTCCCGGGGCGACACCGCCCGCACCAAGATCATCGTCCCCGACTCCGCCCACGGCACCAACCCCGCCACCGCCGCCATGTGCGGCTTCCAGGTGGTGAACATCCCCGCCGCCCCCGACGGCTGCGTGGATCTGGAGGCGCTGAAGGCCGTTCTGGGTCCCGACGTGGCTGGTCTGATGCTGACCAACCCCAACACCGTGGGTATCTTCGATGAGAACATCCTGGAGATCACCCATCTGGTCCACCAGTGCGGCGGTCTGTG
Organism: Oscillospiraceae bacterium; assembly: GCA_902782615.1. Lineage (GTDB taxonomy): Bacteria > Bacillota > Clostridia > Oscillospirales > Oscillospiraceae > Vescimonas. Next base: position 300 of record CACZNU010000189.1, read on the forward strand.
CTACTACGACGGCGCCAACCTGAACGCCGTCATGGGCGTGGTCCGTCCCGGCGACATGGGCTTCGACTGCATCCATCTGAACCTCCACAAGACCTTCGCCACGCCTCACGGCGGCGGCGGTCCCGGCGCAGGCGCCGTGGGCTGCAAGAGCTTCCTGCGCCAGTTCCTGCCCCACTCCGCTCTGATGGAGGGCCCCGGCCACATCCAGGTCCGCGGCTTCGCCGGCAACTTCCTGGTGGTGGTCAAGGCGCTGACCTATCTCATGACCCTGGGCCGCGAGGGCGTGCCCGAGGCCTCCCAGAACGCCGTGCTGAACGCCAACTACCTGATGCACGCCATCAAAGGCACCTTCGCCCCCGCCTTCGACCGGGTCTGCATGCACGAGTTCGTGCTGGATCTGGGCGAGTACAAGAAGGCCACCGGCGTATCCGCTCTGGACGTGGCCAAGTGTCTCATCGACTACGGCATGCATCCGCCAACGATGTACTTCCCCCTCATCGTCCACGAGGCGCTGATGCTGGAGCCCACCGAGACCGAGAGCAAGGAGACCCTGGACTGGGCCGCCGACGTGTTCCGTCAGCTCTACGAGCTGGGCTACAAGGATCCCGAGTACATGCACAACTCCCCCCACAACTCCCCCATCGGCCGTCCCGATGAGGTCCAGGCCGCCCGTCATCCCATCGTCCGCTGGCAGAAGGGATGATCCGGCAGCTGAAGCTGTACCGGGGTGAGGGATACGATCCCTATCGGAATCTGGCGGTGGAACAGCACCTGCTGGAGACGGTGGAGGACGGCTGCTGCGTCCTCTACCTGTGGCAGAATCAAAACACCGTGGTGATCGGCCGCAACCAGAACGCCTGGAAGGAGTGCCGCACCACGCAGCTGCAGGAGGACGGCGGGCATCTGGCCCGCCGTCTCTCCGGCGGCGGCGCCGTGTTCCACGACTTGGGGAATCTGAACTTCACCCTTCTGGTCCGGGACGAGGACTACAATCTGGACCGCCAGCTCTCCGTCATTGCCGTGGCCTGCCAGGCCCTGGGCGTGGAGACGGAGCGCTCCGGCCGGAACGATTTGCTGGCCGGAGGCCGGAAATTCTCCGGCAGCGCCTTCTACCACAACATGGGCCGGTCCTATCACCACGGCACGCTGCTGGTAAACGTGGATATGGACAAGCTGGGCCGCTACCTGAACCCCTCCCCGGCCAAACTCCGGGCCAAAGGGGTGGATTCGGTGCGATCCCGGGTGGTGAATCTGGCTGAATTGCAGCCCGGCATCACCGTGGAGACTCTGGCGGCGCAGCTTCCGCTGGCTTTTTCCCGGGTCTACGGCCTCCCGGTGGGCACCATCACCGCCGCTGATCTGGATCAGGCCGCTGTGGACGCCCTGGCGGAGCGCAACGCCAGCTGGGACTGGCTCTACGGCCGGCGCATGCCCTTCCAGTTCTCCTGCGAGGACCGGTTCCCCTGGGGCGAGCTGCGGCTGGAGCTGCAGGTGGACCGGGGCGTGGTATGCCGCGCCGCCGTCTACACCGACGCCATGGACTGGTCTCTGTCCCAGAAGCTGGAAACAGCCCTCACCGGCTGCCGCTTTACGGCGGCGGACCTGTGTCAGCGTCTCTCCGCCTGCGATTTTGCGGAGCGGGAGGACGTCATCGCCCTGCTGAAGCGGCAGAATGTATAACCATGTCAGAATAACTCCGTGATCTCCGGCGCCGCGTCGGGGATCACGCCTTTCCTACCGCACCACGCGGCAGAATGGAGAATACTATGAACGACTATCAACTCATCGTCATCGGCGCCGGTCCCGGCGGCTACACCGCCGCCCTCCGGGCCGCCAAGCTGGGTCTGAAGACCGCCGTGGTGGAAAACCGCGAGGCCGGCGGCACCTGTCTGAACCGGGGCTGTGTGCCCACCAAGACCCTGCTCCACTCCTCCGAGGTGTATCACAGCGCCAAGAACGGCGCCGCCATCGGCATCCACACCGAGGATATCCGCCCCGACATCGGCGAGATCTTCGCCTATAAGCGCCACATCTCCCAGACCCTGTCCTCCGGCGTGGAGAGCCTGCTGAAGGGCGCCAAGGTTCCTCTGTTCCACGGCACCGCTCAGATCACCGCCCCCCACACCGTGGAGGTGACGGACGCTGAGGGCGGCAAGAATACCTATACCGCCGACAGCATCCTGGTGGCCACCGGCTCCGTGCCGGCCCGTCCCCCCATCCCCGGCCTGGATCTGCCCGGCGTCATGACCTCCGACGAGCTGCTGGAGGGCGCCGATCACCTGTACCGCTCCATCATCATCATCGGCGGCGGCGTCATCGGCGTAGAGTTCGCCACCTTCTATGCCGAGTTGGGCTGCGACGTGACCATCATCGAGGGTCTGGACCGCCTGATGCCCACCCTGGACCGGGAGTTGGGCCAGAACCTGGCGCTGATTCTGAAAAAGCAGAACGTCCACATCTTCACCGGTTCCATGGTGCAGAACGTGGAGCAGAGCGAGGGCGGCCTCACCGTCAACTTCACCACCAAGGGTGCCGCCAACGCCGTCACCGGCGAGGTGGTGCTGTGCGCCATCGGCCGCAAGCCCTATCACCAGGGCGTGTTCGCCGAGGGTCTGGAGCCCCGGATGAACGGCAAATCCCTGTGGGTGGATGAGAACTACCAGACCAGCATCCCCGGCGTGTACGCCATCGGCGACGTGTCCGCCCGGATCCAGCTGGCCCACGTGGCCGCCGCCCAGGGTACCGCCTGCGTGGAGATGCTGGCGGGTGTGGAGAACCACGTGGACATGAACGTGGTGCCCAGCTGCATCTACTGCCGTCCGGAGATCGCCGTGGTAGGCATCACCGATGCCGAGGCCAAGGCCGCCGGCATCCCTGTCAAGGTGGGCAAGTGCGTCATGGGCGGCAACGCCCGCACCCTCATCGCCGATCCCGGCCGCAGCTTCATGAAGATCGTGGCCCACGGGTCCACCGGCGAGATCCTGGGTGCCCACCTGATGTGCCCCAACAGCACTGACATGATCTCCCAGATCAGCGAGGCCATGGCCAACCACATGACCGCCGCGCAGCTGCTGCTGGCCATGCGGCCCCATCCCACCTTCGAGGAGGCCCTCACCGAGGCCCTGACGGATCTGGTGAACAAGCTGGCCAAGTAACTCCTTATATAGCGACAAAAAACCGGAGGATACGTCTCGTATCCTCCGGTTTTTTCATTTGCCTGCGGTTTATTTGGCGGCCATCTCCGTCCGGGCGTAGGAGAAGCCGTTGCCCTGTACCTCGTTGATCTCAGTGATGGTGATAAAGGCTCTGGGGTCGATCCGGTGGATGCACTCCTCCGTCCGGTGCAGCTTCCGCTTGGGGATCACGCACAGCAGGGCGTCCGTCTCGTCGCCCAGGTAGCCGGTCTGAATCTTGATGCGGGTCACGCCGGCGTTGGCATCCGTCAGCAGCGCCTGGCGCACCTCGTCCGGCTTACCGGTGACAATAAAGAGCTGGGTCTGGCTCTGGCCGATCAGCAGCACCCGGTTCATCACCATCATCTCGATCACCAGGGTGATGATGCTGTAGATCACGCTCTGCACGTCGATGAACAGGAAGGACACCACCAGCACGCCGATATCAAAGGCGGTGATGACTGTGGTCACCGGCAGGGACGTCAGCTTGTTGATGATGATGCCCAGCTCGTCACTGCCGCCGGTGGAGCCACCGCCACGGATCACCAGGCCGATGCCCAGGCCCGCCAGAATACCGGCGCAGGCGATGCGCACCATGGTGTCCTCCACCTGAGGCGGCGTCCAGGTCAGCAGATCCAGCGCTTTCAGACACAGGGGATAGAGCATGGAGCTGAAGGCCGTGTAAATCAAAAACTGCTTGCCCACCACGAGGGCGCCCGCGATCATCAGCACCAGGTTCATGATGAAGATCGTCAGGGCCGTATCCACGGACAGGACCCGGTACAGGATCAGCGCCACGCCGGTGGCGCCGCCCACCATCAGGTCGTTGGGGATATAAAAATATTTGATCGCCATGGATACAATCAGGTTGCCGATCAGCAGGCAGGCCCCGTTTTTCAAAAGCCGCAGCCAGTCGGCGGCACCCATTTTCTTGAACATATACGATCTCCTCTCGAGACTGTTATTATCGTCCGCAAAATTTACCGGATAGCATTATACACCAACTGCCCCGCCTTTGTAAATACCGGCGAAGAAAGCGCCGCCCCGGCAACGCCGGGGCGGCACGATTCTCATCTCAGAGGTCGGATCAGATCTCCATGTCCAGCAGATAGGAGGACAGGCCCTTGCCGTGCATATCCACGGACAGGGAGCGGGTGACGCCGCCGCCCAGGGCGGCATACATCACGAAGTTCAGCGCGCAGATGTTGGGCAGTTCGTAGCGAACCACCTCACCCTTGACGATGCCCTTGAAGTGCTCCTTCACCTTCTCGGGGGTGACCTTTTCCTTGAGCATCTCAAAATCCTTGGGATCGTACGCGATCAGGGAGACGTTGGAGATGTTGCCCTTATCGCCGGTGCGGCTGTGGGCGATTTCCCAGAGTTTCATGTGATTTCGCTCCTTTCTTACACGGTGTAGATCTGCACGGCGGGATGCACGTCCTCAC
>CACZNU010000190.1 GCA_902782615.1 Oscillospiraceae bacterium
CAGAACACAGGCCGCGCGTTGCCGGAGCCGTAGGGCTCCAGGGCATCCAGCGCCTCCACCTCCTCCAGGGTGATCCGCCCCGGCTGGGCGACGACCACGTCCACGTCCAGACTGGACACGGGCGCCTGGCCGCCCCGGAAGTTTCGGGCGTACTGGTTGATGCGCTTGCGGAAGGCGGGGATCTTCTCCGCCTCGATGGTGAAGCCGGCGGCCAGCTCGTGTCCGCCGAAGCCCAGCAGCAGATCGGAGCACTCCTCCAGAGCGGCGAACAGGTTGAAGCCGCCCCAGCTGCGGCAGGAGCCCTTGCCGGTGGCCCCGTTGAGATGGATCATAAAGCTGGGACAGGAGAATTTCTCGCTGAGGCGGGAGGCCACGATGCCCACCACCCCCTGGTGCCAGGTGTCGGAGGCCAGGACCAGAGCGCTGCGCTCGTCGGCCGGCAGCTCCTCGATCATGTCCAGGGCCTGGGAGTAGATCTCCTGCTCCACGTTCTGGCGCTCCCGGTTCAGCTCGCACAGCTCCCGGGCCAGAGCCTCGGCCTTGGCGCTGTCATCGCAAAGCAGCAGCTCGGCGGCCATGTTGGCCGCGCCCATGCGCCCGGCGGCGTTGATCCGCGGCGCCAGCACGAACCCGATCTGCACGGAGGAGATGGCCCTGCCGGCCAGACCCGCCTCCTGAAGCAGGGCGTGAAGGCCGATAAAGTCCGAGTGCTCGATGGAGGCCAGGCCCCGGGACACGATGGTGCGGTTCTCGCCGGACATCTGCATCACGTCGGCCACAGTGCCGATGGCGGCCAGGGTGCAGTACCGGGAGAAAACGGCCTCCTCCCGATCCGGCCCGGCCAGGGCCAGCACCAGCTTCAGCGCCACGCCGCAGCCGGCCAGATGCTTGAAGGGATAGGGACAATCCGGCCGGTGAGGATCCACCACGGCGACGGCGTCCGGCAGGACCTCCTTGCACTCGTGGTGGTCGGTGATCACAATGTCCATGCCCAGGGAGCGGGCGTAGGCCACCTCCTCCACGCCGGTGATGCCGCAGTCCACGGTGATCATCAGGCGCACGCCCCGGCTGTGGAGGGTATCGATGGCGTCGGCGCTGAGTCCGTAGCCATCCTCGATGCGGCGGGGGATATAGTGGAGCACGTCGGCGCCCCGCTGGCGGAGATAGTCCACCAGGATGACGGTGGCGGTGATGCCGTCCACGTCGTAGTCGCCGAACACGGCGATCCGCTCGCCCCCGGCCAGAGCCCGGCTGATCCGCTCCGCGGCCCGGCCCATGTCCGCCATCAGGAGGGGGGAATAGGCCAGCCGGTGGTCGCAGATCAGAAAGTCCGCCGCATCCGTCTCGGAGGTGATGCCCCGGGAGGCCAGCACCGTGGACACCAGATAGGGGTATCCCGCGTCCGTCAGACGCCGGACAGTCTCCTCCGGCACAGATGCCAGATTCCACTGCTGAAATTTCACGATGCGTTCGCCTCCTCTCTGCGGGCATACTCCCGGAGTTTACTAATAATACTTTATTATAACACAAAGGAAAAGGTGCGTAAAGCGTATTTTTCGGTCTGTCGCCAACGGAAAAAGCTGGCAATTCTGCCGGAAAGTGTCCGTTGCGCCGTGGAACACACCGCGGTATCATAAGGATGCCCGCCGCGGGCGAAAGAGAGAGAAAAGCACCCCGCCAGAGCATTGGCGGGGTGCGTCGCCCGTGGCGGAGAAAAAACAACAGAGAGCGGCGAACCGCTCTCTGTTGCGATAAAGATGTACTTGACTTAGAACCACAGACCCCAGGCCAGGAAGCCGAGGATGGCGACCAGACCGGTGAACAGCAGCACGATGACCAGGTAACCCATGACGTCGCGGGCGGACAGCTTGGCGATACCCAGAGCAGGCAGAGCCCAGAACGGCTGGATCATGTTGGTCCACTGATCGCCCCAGGCAACAGCCATAGCGGTACGGCCGGCCTCGATACCCAGAGCAGCGCCGCCGGGCATCATGATGGGACCCTGGACGGCCCACTGGCCGCCGCCGGAGGGA
>CACZNU010000191.1 GCA_902782615.1 Oscillospiraceae bacterium
AACCACAAGGGCCGCTGGGGCAACGCCAACGACGCCCGCGACGTCATCCTGACCAACGACTTCAGCGAGCAGGGCATCTACGACGCCATCCGCGCTCTGCGGGTCTACGCCACCGAGGACAAGAACCTGCAGATCACCTATACCGTCAACGGTGAGTCCATGGGCACCATCTTCACCGATGAGAACGCCCCGGAGAAGCTGAACGTGGCGGTCACCCTGTACGATCCCGACGCCAGCGATTCCGTCGCCAAGGTGGAGCTGATCGTGGACGGCGGCGTCACCGCCTACACCTGGGACAACGCAGCCGAGCTGGCCGAGGGCTCTCTCACCGCCGAGCTGGATAGCGAGTACAGCTACTACTACGTCCGCGTCACCCAGAAGGACGGCGACCTGGCTGTCACCGCCCCCGTGTGGGTGGGCCACGCCCTGAAGGTGGGCATCGACAAGATCGCGGCTGCCTCCGAGACCGTCTATAAGGGCGAGGAGGCCACTCTGGTCACCAGCCTCTTCAACAATGAGGAGACTGCGGCCACCGTCAAGAGCCTGGTCTACAGCGTGGGCGGCACCGTTATCGGCACCGACACCAAGGGCTACGCCATCGAGCCCGGCAAGACTCTGGACGTGAACTTCGCCCACACCTTCGATACCGCCAAGCTGACCACCGTCACCGTGACCGCCATTGTGACCGTGGACGGCAAGGATTACACCTACACCGCCAACGTGGAGCTGGATGTTCTGGACAAGGAGACCGAGGGCAAGGTCACTTCCATCGCCGACGTCCGCGCGGCCTCCAAGCCCGACGACACCGGCTACCGCTTCACCATCGAGGGCGTGGTCACCTCCAACGCCTCCGGCTATGACAAGGACACCGCCTTCTTCGACTGCATCTACGTCCAGGACGACACCGCCGGTATCTGCTGCTTCCCCGTCTCCGGCGACTTCAAGGTGGGCGACAAGGTCCGCATCGTGGGCCACACCGACTTCTACCAGGGCGAGCCCGAGCTGCAGGTCCAGACCATCGAGGTCATCGGCAGCGGCTCCGTGGAGCCCACCGAGATCAAGGCCTCCCAGCTGAACGACCGCAGCGCCGAGGGCAAGCTGGTCACCATCAAGGGTACCGTGGAGAGCTTCGAGGAGGCCAACGGCCTGATCCAGACCATCATGGTCAAGGACGAGGCCGGCAACCTGGCCCGTGTCTTCATCGACGGTTACATCACCACCGCCAAGGAAGTGGAGAACTGCGTGGTGGGCGCCAACATCACCGTCACGGGTCTCGCCTCCTACGATGACACCTTCAACGCCCCTGAGGGTCCCTTCCCCCGCATCCGTATCCGCGATCGCGCCGACGTGGTGTGTGAGAGTGCCGGCGCCGGCCAGATCACGCTGAATCCCGGTGAGGCCGACGAGACCATCGTCACGCTGAACGAGGACGGCACCGTTCCCGCTCTGCCCACGCCCGCTGACCGCGACGGCTACGTCTTCGGCGGCTGGTTCGACGCCAAGGAGGGCGGCAGCCAGGTCAGCCAGGGCGACGCCCTGTCCCCCGACGTCACCTTCCTGTACGCCCGCTGGTATGAGCTGCGGGTCACCTTCAGTGACGATGTGGTGATCCCCGCCGCTCTGACCGGCACCTATCCCACCGTGGATGCCATGAAGGACGCCATGATGCAGGCCCTGCTGGCCGGTCTGAACGGCAAGACGCTGAAGGGCAGCACCTACGCCGAGATGAAGATCGAGTACAACAAGGACGGCCAGTGGCTGCCTCTGGAGGCGGCCGACTTCCCCGCCAAGGGCGTCTCCGTCACCATGCCGTACCCCGCCGGCACCGGCTCTGCCGACACCTTCGCTGTGCTGCACCTGTTCGGTGAGGACTGCAACGGCCACAAGGCCGGCGAGAACGAGATCCCCGCTGTCACCAACGGCCAGAACGGCATCACCTTCACTGTCAACGGCACCTCCCCGGTCCTGGTGGGCCAGGTGGATACCGCCACCCCCGAGACTCCCGCCAAGCCCGGCGACAGCGCCAAGACCGGTGACACCGCCGCTCTGGGCCTGTGGGCCGCTCTGATGGTCGTGTCCGCTCTGGGTGTCGCTTATGTGGTCACCCGGAAGAAGGGCAAGCGGGAGATCTGAGTCTCTCGACGGAAAGACGTGATCTGACGATCCTCTCTCCCTGCCGTACACAAGAGAACGCCGCGTCTCTTTTGAGACGCGGCGTTCTTGTTATTCTGTTTGTCGCCCGGACGGCGGATCAGCCCCACAGGGCCGTCAGCATGGGGATGACCTGCTTCTTTCGGGACATGACGCCCGGCAGGAACACGGTATTGCCCCTGGGCTCCACGGCAAAGGCGTTGTGGATCACGTCGTCGCTGCCCACATAGAGGAGCTGCGTGCCCTCCAGCAGCACGTCGGTGAGCATGACGATCACCATGTCGTAATCTTTCTCCCGGCGCAGCTTCTCCATCTCTTCCAGGAATTCCTCCCGGCGCTCCAGCATCTTCTGGGAGTCCAGGCAGGTGATCTGGCCCACACCCAGGTTCTGCTCGGCGATGTGGAACTGCTTGAAGTCGCTCATCAGCAGCTCCTTGGCGCTCTTGGTGCCGGTGGCGTCGGTGGAGAAGAGGATCTGGCCCAGCTCCTCCAGAGACACGTTGGCGATGCGCCCCAGCCGCTCGGCCATGGCGATATCCCGCTTGGTGCAGGTGGGGGATTTGAACATGACCGTGTCGGACAGGATGGCCGCAGCCATCAGACCCGCCAGCTTGGGAGAGGGCATGACGCCGTGCTCCTGGTACATGCTGGCGATGATGGTATTGCTGCTGCCCACCGGCTCGTTGCGCACGTTGATGGGCTGGCCGGTCTGGATATCCGCCAGACGGTGGTGGTC